>NZ_PJBR01000072.1:0-25542 GCF_002863625.1 Pseudoalteromonas sp. MelDa3
TGCTAAAAATAATAATTAAACACACAGTAAGTGTGTGTAGGAGTCTCTACTTTGAAGCTATTGGATGACAAACCAATCAAGCCCGCCTCGTTTTTTGATGCATTAATTCCTATCTCTGTATTAATTTGTTTACTTGGTGCTGCAGTTTACTTATTTGGTGATAACTCTTCATCAGGCCCTAACCAAATTGCACTTTTATTTGCTACTTTTGCAGCGGCTTTAATTGGGCTTAAAAACGGTTATACATGGAAAAAATTAGAACAAGCCATGATTGAAGGTATAACGCTTTCACTTGGCGCTATCCTAATTTTACTTATGGTAGGTGCGTTAATTGGCACTTGGCTACTTTCTGGAACTGTACCAACTTTAATTTATTATGGCTTGCAAGTTATAAACCCAAGTTGGTTTTATGCAGCGAGTTGTTTAATTTGTGGCATTGTAGCTATGAGTATAGGTAGTTCTTGGACTACTGCCGCTACGATAGGTGTTGCTTTATTAGGCGTTGCAACGGGTCTTGGACTTGAACAAACAGTTACAGCAGGCGCTGTTATATCTGGCGCGTACTTTGGTGATAAGTTAAGCCCACTGTCTGAAACAACCAATTTAGCGCCAGCAGTTGTAGGCGCTGATTTATTTGAGCATATTCAACATATGCTGTGGACGACAGTACCAAGTTTTGTAATTGCACTGATTATATTTATATTCATGGGCTTTAACGCAACTGCTTCAAGCGAAGCGGGGCGCATTGATGAAATAACGGCTATTTTACAGCAAAACTTTAATATTGGTTTTGAAATGCTAATCCCGCTAATTGTACTTTTAGTTTTAGCGATTAAAAAAATGCCAGCCTTTCCTGCTATCTCTATCGGTGCTGTTGTGGGCGCTGTTTGGGCCATGTTGTTTCAATCTGATTTAATTGCTAGCCAAATTGATGTTTCTCAAGGGCAGCTAGTTGGCTATTTTAAGCTTGTTTGGACGACGTTTTTTGATGGTTTTAGCATAAGTACAGGCGATGACAAAATGGACTCCCTACTCAGTGGTGGCGGTATGTCCGGAATGCTTACAACCACATGGCTTATTATGACTGCACTGATGTTTGGTGCCATTATGGAAAAAACAGGCCTTTTGGATATTTTTGTTAAAAGCATACTTAAAATAGCTAAAAGTACGGGATCGTTAATTGCGGCAACAATAGCAACGTGTATTGGTACTAACGTGATAGCGGCCGATCAATATATTGCAATTGTTGTACCTGGTCGTATGTTTAAAGATGAATATGAAAAACGTGGTTTGAAGCCTGTTAACTTATCTCGTACATTGGAAGATGGCGGTACAATTACCAGCCCACTAATTCCATGGAACACGTGTGGCGCATATATGCAAAGCGTTTTACTAATAAATCCTTTTGATTATGCACTCTACGCTTTCTTTAACTTAATTAACCCTGTTTTAGCGGTGGTTTATGCCTACTTGGGCATTAAAATTTTACGTATTAAGCCAAATCAATCCGCCTAATTTTAAACAGCTCCTTTTAACTTAAAAGGAGCTGTTTTGGAGTATCTATGACTGAATCAAGTAAACCTCAAGCACAATATCTTAAAGACTATAAAGCTCCTGATTTTTTAATTGACCACACAGAGCTAACCTTTGACTTACAGCCATTATCAACCAAAGTAAGCTCTTTGCTAACGCTTACGCGTGTTGGTGATAAAAAAGCACCTTTAGTGCTTGATGGTATTGATTTACGCTTACTGTCTTTATCTATTGATACGGTTGATATAACTGATTATGAAATTATTGGCGAGCAGCTAATAATTAATAACCTACCGGATAGTTGCCAATTAAGTATTGTGACCGAGATATCGCCTGAGACGAATACTTCTTTAGAGGGTTTGTATTTATCTGGCGGTGCGTATTGTACACAGTGTGAAGCGCAGGGTTTTAGAAAGATCACCTATTACATGGATCGCCCTGATGTACTTGCCACGTTTGATGTAACTATTATTGCCGATAAAAAGTATCTACAACTTCTTTCTAATGGTAATCAAGTAGACAGTGGTGAAACACAAGATGGTCGTCATTTTGTGAAATGGCAAGACCCATTTAAAAAGCCGAGCTATTTATTTGCACTTGTAGCGGGCGATTTTGATGTTTTAAAAGATACGTACACGACTAAAAGCGGCAGAGATGTAGAATTAGCATTGTTTGTTGATAAAGGTAATTTATCTAAAACACCCCATGCTATTGCCTCACTCAAAAAGGCAATGCAGTGGGATGAAGAACGCTTTAATTTAGAGTATGACCTTGATATTTATATGATTGTAGCCGTCGATTTTTTCAACATGGGCGCGATGGAAAATAAAGGGCTAAACGTTTTTAATAGTAAATGCGTATTAGCTAATCAAGAAACAGCCACAGATAAAGACTACCATACGATTGAATCCATTGTAGGGCATGAGTACTTTCATAACTGGACAGGTAACCGAGTTACTTGTAGAGATTGGTTTCAGTTATCGCTAAAAGAAGGGTTAACTGTATTTAGAGACCAAGAGTTCAGTAGTGATTTAGGCTCTCGTGCACTTAACCGAATTGATGCGGTCAAAGTTATGCGTACGCATCAGTTTAGCGAAGATGCAGGCCCTATGGCTCACCCAATTCGCCCTGAGAAAGTTATTGAAATGAATAACTTTTATACAGTAACTGTATACGATAAAGGTGCTGAAGTTATCCGTATGATGCACACATTACTGGGTGAAACTAACTTTCAAAAAGGGATGACGCTTTACTTTGAGCGCCACGATGGGCAAGCAGTTACATGTGATGACTTTGTAAGTGCGATGAGCGATGCATCAGGTGTTGATTTAGAGCAATTTAAACAATGGTACAGCCAATCAGGTACACCGCGTTTAAATGCAATTCAAGAATTTGATAGCAGCTCAAATACATACACTTTGACAATCGAGCAAACAGCGCCAGCTAATCAGCCAGAGAATAAAAAGCTTCATATACCTTTTGCTATTGAACTACTTGATGCCAATGGACAAAGTATTGCTCTGCAATATAAAGGTAAAAAGCTAGATCATGTACTCGATGTAACTAATGCGACTCAAACATTTAGCTTTGATAATATTTTAGAAAAGCCTGTTGCGGTTTTACTCGAAGACTTTTCTGCTCCTTGTATTTTAAACCAGCAAACAACAGAGCCAGAACTATTGCATATTATGCGTTTTGCGCGCAGTGATTTTTCACGTTGGGATGCACAACAGCAGCTATTCATTAAGGCGATTAAATCTCAAATCACCGATGCAACGAATAGCGTATTAAGCAGCGAAATTATAAATGCGCTACGTGTACTTATAAACACCAAAGAGGGCGATTTAGCTTTAATTGCAGAGCTGTTTAAATTGCCGAGTTTTGACACGTTAGCTGCTGAATTTGATGTAATACCTGTAGATGACATTATTGAAATAACAGAAAAGTTTGAGCAACAAATTGCTGATGAACTTGCTGATGAGCTGCTTAGTTGTTACGAATCTCTTGAAGATGATGGCAGTATAAGTGCAAGCGCTGTTGCGAATCGTGCTTTAAAGCAAATATGTCTGCACTACCTTGCTAAAACACAAAGTCCAGAAGCTGTAACCTTTATTAAAGAAGCTGCAAGCTCGACTAATATGACTAATGTACTTGGTGCCCTAAGCGCTGTGGTAAAAGCTTCACACCCTGTTAGAAATGAGCTTTTGAGTCATTTTGATAGTCAGTGGCGTCATGATGTTTTAGTCATGGATAAGTGGTTTGCACTGCAAGCTATGCAATCAGGCAGTACTGCTATAGATGATATTAAGGCACTTTACGAACACCCGTGTTTTGATTTTTCAAATCCTAACCGTGTACGTGCACTTGTAGGAAGTTTTAGCCACTTTAATACAGCACAATTTCATCGAGCAGATGCTCAAGGCTATGCGTTATTAGGTGATTTATTAATAAAACTTAATGCAATTAATCCACAAAATGCATCTCGTATGCTAACACCGTTTATGTCGTGGAAGCGTTACGATGATGTTCGCTCACAAGCAATGAAACTGCAATTAAAACGCTTAGCCAATCTAGATGGGCTAAGCACTGACTTGTATGAAAAGGTTGAGAAAGCACTCGCATAAATGATTGAGTATTATTTTACCCTAAGATTGAGCTATAACGAGTGCATGGATTACTACCATGGCCGTTTTAGCTCTTTACAAGTTGTAGAGGATGGCGGTAAAACGATTCGTTTTGCTGCTACGCATTTGAGGCCCTTCATTTCAAGCTTAGGTGTACGTGGCCGTTTTAGACTCTTATTAACCCCCGAAAACAAGTTCATCCGCCTAGAGCGAGTGGCCTGACACTCGATTTTTATGTTATATATACATAAAAATATTGTATTTTTGTTAATTTCAATTTGTCCTATTGTTAAATTACGTGTATAAATTATCTGGTACGACGTCTTACTAATACGTAAGCGTCAACCAGAATAAAAAGTATATAACAGATTAGAGCGAGTATTTGTAATTTCACTGATTCGCTTCTATCGTTATGATTACACTAAAAACAATAACTTGATCACACAAAATGACCCGCGACAGGGGGGAACCAAAATGATAAGAAGATCGCTTTTTGTTAAAAATAGAATCGCTATAGGTTTAGCAGCCGCTAGTTTAGGTTTATCTGCAGCAAGTACACAAGCTGTAACATTTGAAGCTGGAGGTTTTGATATTACCTTCGATTCAACCTTTTCATATGGGCAAAGTGTTCGCGTAGAAGACAGAGACTTTAACCTAATTGGTAAAAGTAATAATCCAGCATTTGATTGGACAGGATACAACCCAGCGCTAAACAACACTATTTACTCATCTCAAGATGTATGGGCTCAACCTGGGTCTTATTCAAATAACGGTGATGCGGGTAATTTAAATTTTGATAGTGGTGACTCCTTCTCAAAACTATTGAAGGGCACACACGACCTTTCAATAAATAAAGATAACTACGGTTTGTTCACTCGCTTCATGTATTTTTATGACTTTGCGTTGATGGATGGCAATCATGCATATTCAAATCCTACATCAGGGCAGGGTGTTGATCCATGTGACGATAAAGACACGAAAGCACAAAGTTGTGCCGACATACGTTTATTAGACGCGTTTGTATGGGCCGATTTTGATTTTAATGATGGTAATAACCCTTTATCTGTCCGTTTAGGCCAGCAAGTAGTTAACTGGGGTGAAAGTACGCTTATATCTCATGGTATTAACGTAAACCCAGTTGATATAGATCGATTAAAAGCACCTGGCGCTGAGCTAAAAGAAGCATTTATACCAATCGGTATGCTTTGGGCATCGCTCGGAATTACTGAGAATATTACGCTTGAAGGTTTCTACCAATATCAATGGCAAGAAACACGTTTACCAGCAGCAGGTACATACTTTTCTACTAATGACTTTGCAGCAGAAAATGGTTATCAGCAGAATGTTCAATTAGGCTTTACGTCTAATCCTGATATTGATGTTGCTTTTTTAACGGATAGTTTAAATAACCTAACATCTGATTTTGCATTAGCAGCAGCTGCTCGAGGTATTGATCCTTCAAGTGCTGAAGGAAGCGCTTTATTAGCTCAAATGTATCTTGCTTACCCAACTAAGGTTGCGTTAAAAGGTAAAGGAGATAATGGTAAAAATGAACCTGAAGATGGCGGACAGTACGGTTTACGTTTAGGTATATTTTTACCTGAATTTAATGATACTGAAATTGCGTTATACCACGTGAATTACCATAGTCGTCGTCCACTTATATCTGGTCGTGTATCAAACTTTTCACAGGCAGCAATTGCTCAAGATTTAGCAATGATCATGACAACAGAAATCACGTCAGATAATGTTGCTGATTTAGCCGCTTTCTCAAAAGCTGAAAATGACTATCCTGAAGATATTAAACTATATGGTTTAAGTTTTAACACGACTATTGGTGAAACAGCCTTTGCAGGTGAATTTGCGTTTCGCCAAGATGAACCACTGCAAATTGATGATGTAGAGTTACTTTATACAGCTATGCCTGAGCAGTTAGCTCTTGCAGGTCTTCGTCCTGATTTTGCAGGTATTTCGCAAATGAGTTTTGGCGATGATATTAGTTCTGTTGGTGCGGGTGAAGTTGCTCAAGGCTATATTGAACGTGATACATCGCAAATTCAATTTACGGCTACTCACTTATTTGGTCCTTCATTAGGTGCTGATAGTTGGGCTGTTGTTGGTGAAGTGGGTGCTGTGAAAATTCATAACATGCCAGACTATGACGAAACGCGTTTAAATGTATCCGGTACTGGCCGTAGTGGCACAATTACAGGCCCAGGTACTACTGATTATTCAACATTGCAACTTGGTTTATCAAACGGCGCTGAAGAAAAATCATTTGCTACTGCGTCTTCTTGGGGTTACCGCTTAATTGCTAAAGGTGATTATTTTAACTTTTACAAAGGTATTAACTTCTCTCCACGTTTTGTATTTTCACATGACGTAAATGGTAATACACCAGATCCTATGTTCTTATTTATTGAAGACCGTAAATCTTTAGGTGCAACCATGAACTTTAACTACCAAAATGCGTGGTCACTTGATGTGAGCTATAACTCGTTTTGGGGCGGCGGCGATATAAATACTTTCTCAGATCGCGATTACGTTTCTTTTAACTTAAAATATTCTATTTAGGGGTAACATTATTATGATTAAAAAACCTACCCTCATCGCTACAGCTTTTTGTAGCTTGTTTGCAAGCAGCGCAGCTTTAGCTAAATTAAACGCTGATGAAGTTGCCCAATTAGGTCAAAACTTAACGCCAATGGGCGCAGAAAAAGCAGCTAATGCTGATGGCTCTATTCCAGCATGGAATAATGGCATTACTTCTGCCCCAGCAGGTTATGAAGCTGGTATGCATCACCTTGACCCATTTACAGCTGATAAAGTGCTTTTCACTATTGATAAAAGTAATATTGAAAAGTACAAAGCCAATTTAAGTCCGGGTCAAATTGCCTTATTTGAAGCATACCCAGATACATTTAAAATGCCAGTGTATGAAACACGCCGTTCTGCGTCTTACCCTCAGTTTGTTTATGACGCGACTAAAAAGTTTGCACCGACTGCTGAGTTAATTGAAGGCGGTAACGGTATTAAAAATACGGCGATTGGTATTCCTTTCCCTATTCCTAAAACGGGTTTAGAGGCAATTTGGAATCACTTATTGCGTTACCGTGGCCAGTCTATTGAGCGTTTTGGTGGTCAAGCTGCACCAACTGCATCTGGTTCTTATAACTATGTTGGCTTTGATGAGCAGTTATTAGTTAAATACTCAGACCCTAGTGCAACACCAACAGAGCTACAAGACTCAAATATTTTGTTTAAGTTTAAACAAAGCGTTACAGAACCAGCTCGTTTAGCGGGTACTGCATTATTAGTTCATGAAACAATGGATCAAATATTAACGCCGCGCCAAGCTTGGACTTATAACTCGGGACAACGTCGTGTTCGTCGTGCACCTAATGTTGCATATGATGCACCAGGCACAGCTGCAGATAGCCTGCGTACTACCGATGATTTTGATATGTTTAATGGCTCGCCAAATCGTTACAACTGGACACTAAAAGGTAAGCAAGAGTTATATATACCTTATAACAGCTATAAACTTCATAGTGATAAGCTAGAGTACGATGATATTTTAATGGCTGGCCATATTAATCCGGAGCATACACGTTACGAAAAACACCGTGTTTGGGTTGTTGAAGCTAACTTAAAAGATGATACACGTCATATCTATAAAAAACGTGTGTTTTACATCGATGAAGATAGCTGGCAAGTACAGGTTACTGATATTTATGATAACCGCGACCAACTTTACCGTGTAGCAATGGCTTATGGCCTTAACTACTACGAAGTACCTACACAGTGGAGTACGCTTGAGGTTTATCATGATTTGAATTCTCGTCGTTATTTAGCAATTGGTTTAGATAACCAAGAAAAAATGTACGATTTTTCACAGTCATTTAACGATAACGAATTTACTTCAAGCGCTTTACGTCGCGCAGGTAGATAGTATTAAACTAGGCACTTAACAATTTGTTAAGTGCCTTTTCCTTTCTCATCGCGTTTGTCTTACAGCGCGCAACGCTTTCCCCAGTAAAAAGACAAACAACTCTCTCGTACAAGGCGATTAAAATTTATGAAGTATTTGATATATGCCAGCCTGATAATAAGCGGTGCGAGTGTTGCACAAGAAGCCCCTAACAATGCGATCAGTGCAACAAATGCAGCTAAAACCTTACTCACCGACATAACCAACACGGGCAATGGTCTAATTGCAGTAGGTAAACACGGTACTGTTATTAAAAGTATCTCGGGTGATAAATGGCAACAAGCTGAGCTAGTCCCAACTCAAGTGCTATTAACTGCCGTTGATTTTAGTAATGAAAATAATGGATGGGCGTGTGGCCACGATGCAACAATAATAAATACTACTGACGGTGGTGTTAATTGGCAACTACAACAAGCACAACCAAAATTAGACAAACCATGTTTAGATATTCTATTTGAAGATGATTTAAAAGGTTTTGCAGTGGGCGCATATGGTATGTTTTATCAAACCACCGATGGTGGTAAACATTGGCAAAAACGCTTTTTAGATTCGCTATTATTTAGTGATGATCGTGATTACTTGAACGATTTAAAAGAAAATGATCCCGAAGGATACGAAGCCGAAACTGCTTCAATTTTACCGCACTTTAATCGAATCGAAAAAACAGATAATGGTTTAATGCTGGTTGGTGAGATGGGCTTGATGGCCAGAAGCATTGATGATGGTCAAACTTGGCAAAGGATAGAAGAAATTTATCCTGGTTCATTCTTTGCTGTTGCATCAGATAGCACACAAGAAATTGTGGCAGGGCTTCGAGGTAATGTTTTTGCAAAGCAAAATGGTGAACAGCAGTGGCAGCATTTCGAAAATGTAAAAACAGCGACGATTAACAACATTATTAATTATAATAACAAACAATGGCTTATGCTTGCCAATAGTGGCGTTATTTTTCATCTTCAAGATGGGTTACTCACCCATGAGCAGCTTGCTGACGGTAAAGCGATTCTTGATGGTGTAATTTTAGATAACAGGCTGATTATGGCTACAGAAGATGGCATTAAAGTGAAGGAGTTAACCCCTTAATGCATAAACTACTCGATTTTATTGAAAAGGCGATTTTTAGACATCGCTTAATTATGCTTATAAGTTTTGCACTTATAACTTGTTTACTTGTATTCAAAGCGACTCAAATTCAATTAGATGCATCGTTTAATAAAAATATCCCGTTAAACCACGATTATATGAAAGTGTATACCAAGCATGAAAAGCAGTTTGGTGGTGCAAACAGTATTTTGATTTCAGTGTGTGATGATAGTGGTGATATATTTAATCCAGAGTTCTTTACCCAATTAAAAGCGGTTCACGATCAGCTTTATTTCATTCCTGGCGTAAATCGTCCATTAGTTAACTCAATATTTTCACCCAGTGCTCGTTTTGTTGAAGTAGTGGAGGATGGCTTTGCCGGTGGCCCAATTATTCCTGCTAACTTTAAAGCAGATAAGCGTGGTTTAGGTGTAGTAAAGGAAAACATTGAAAAAGCAAAAGTTGTAGGACGTATGATTGCCAGCGATTATTCGTGTGCAATGGTAACTGCTCAACTTTTAGAAACTGATCCTCAAACACAACAAAAATTAGACACATTAGCTTTTGCACAAAAGCTAGAAAGTGATTTAAGAGAGCCTTTAAGTACGGACAAAGTAAGTATTCATATTATTGGCTTTGCAAAAATGGCTGGTGATATAGCGGAAGGTGCAAAAGGGGTGGTTGTATTTTTTGCCATTGCTATCGCTTTTACCTTTATTATGGTCTGGCTATTTTGTGGCAGTTTAAAGCTGACTATTTTGCCTATCGCATGTTCCATTATTGCTGTTATTTGGCAATTAGGCCTGCTTTCAAGTTTAGGTTTTGGCCTTGATCCTATGTCTATTTTGGTACCGTTTTTAGTATTTGCTATTGGTGTAAGCCATGGTGTGCAGATGATAAATGCGATTGGTAAAAAAGTAGGTGAAGGTAAAACAACACGTATTTGTTGTCAGTCAAGTTTTAGGGCTTTATTAGTGCCAGGCGGTATTGCACTGCTTTCAGACACCGTAGGCTTCTTAACATTACTTACCATCGATATTGGTATTATCCGTGAACTTGCCATTACAGCGAGTTTAGGTGTAGCAGTAATTATATTTACTAATTTAATCTTATTGCCAGTTTGGGCTTCGTACATGAACTTTGAAAACAGTGTACATATTCAATCTGGTGATGCAGCAAAACCAAACATGCTTGATAAAATCCGCGACTTACTTGTTAAAGCGACTGATCCTAAAGTAGCTAAAATGATTATTGGTTTTACCCTTGTTCTATTTGCTTTAGGTTACTGGCAAGCAGATAAAATGCGTATAGGTGACTTACATGCAGGCGCGCCATCACTGCATCAAGATGCTCGTTATAATCAAGACACGTTTTTAATATCAGACAAGTACACTATCTCGTCTGATATCTTAAAGGTAATTGTAGAAGCGTATCCTGCAGCATGTACTGAGCATGATGTGATGGAGCGTATAAGCCGTTTTCAATACAAAGTAGAGAATGTAGCAGGTGTGCAGTCTGCTGTAAGTTTGAGCTCTGTAGCTCAATCGGTTAACGCAGGATACAACGAAGGCAATTTGAAATGGCAAAGCTTGCCACGAAATTCAGCAAGTTTAGTGCAGTCAACGTCTCGAGTTGAAACTAGTACAGGTTTACTTAACGGTGATTGTTCAGTTATGCCAGTGATTATATTTTTAGATGATCATAAAGCACAAACTATAGATACTGTAATTAAGAGTGTTAAGCAATTTGCGCAAGAAGAGGGCACTGATAAATTAGCATTTAAACTAGCGTCAGGACCTGTTGGCGTAATGGCAGCGACTAATGAGTCAGTTGCAGAAGCGCAAATACCAATGATGCTTTATGTTTATGGTGCCGTTATCATCTTATGTTTAATGAGCTTTAAAAGCGTAAAAGCAACGATTGCTGTGGTATTGCCGCTTTATATCGTATCAACACTTGCACAAGCACTTATGGTGCAATTAGAAATAGGCTTAACCGTTTCTACTTTGCCAGTTATTGCTCTAGGAGTAGGTATTGGGGTCGATTACGGTATTTATATACTGTCGTCGATGATGGGGCAGCTTAAGCAAAATGTACCATTAAGTGTTGCTTATCGAAATGCGCTTGTTGAACGTGGAAGTGCGGTTCTATTTACCGGTATTACACTTGCGATTGGTGTGAGTACGTGGATATTCTCAGATCTTAAATTCCAAGTTGATATGGGTATACTGTTAACCTTCATGTTTTTAGTAAATATGTTAGGTGCAGTGTTGTTATTACCCGCTATTGGCAGCCTTCTCTGGACTGACCAGAAAAAATAATGTGAATAATTTTGCTCCTAAATGGCCTGTAAAGGCCATTTATATCTACAATTTGTGAATAGATGACCAAATAGCTGAAATGCTTAAAATGTTTTCATCGAAAAGGCTGTTTATTAGCTGTAAAAGGGTTAGAATTTAATTGACTCCACGCTAATGAATAGCTGTACAAATTCCTGCTCCTGAGCAGTAATAGATTAAGGAACATACAATGACACGAAATGAAGGCCAAGCCTCGGTTATCCTAGATAATGTCTGTAAGCTGATCCAGAAAAAAGTTCGCGCTGATAATGTGTTACTCGTTGAGAAATTCGCCAAAGCCTTGTACAGCAATATGTCTAAAGAGGATTTGGCAAACCGCAACGATAGTGACCTATATGGCGCAGCATTAAGCCTTTGGAACTCGCTAGAAAAAAATACTACCGACGACGCTGTTATCCGCGTTTTCAACCCTGAAGTGGCAAAAGATGGCTGGCAGTCATCACATACAATCGTAGAGATTATTACTAAAGACATGCCGTTTTTAGTTGATTCTGTTCGTATGGCCATGACTCGTGAAAATATCGCCTCTCACTTATTACTTCACTGCCCATTAAAAATTAAGCGCGATGAAAACGCTAAAATTTCTGGATTATCAAATTTAAAAGCAGAGCAAGAATCCTCATCTACTAAAACAGTATTTTTTATTGAAATTGACCGTCAAACAGATTCTTCTGTGATTGAGTCTTTCAAGAAAGAGTTAGAGTCGGTTCTTGTTGATGTATCAGTTGCTGTTGATGATTGGCAGCCAATTCGTAAAAAATTGATTGCAGTAACCAAAGAGTTACCTAAACGTCATCATAATAAAACTACAGAAGAAGTTTCAGAAACAACTGAGTTTTTAGATTGGTTAGCGAAAGATAACTTTACCCTAATGGGTTACCGTGAATATGAGCTAAGCCCAGTTCAAGGAGATTACCAATTAAAAGGTAAAATGGAATCAAGCCTTGGCTTGATGAAAAACTCTACTGAAGAACACACACGATTATTATCAGAATTACCAGAAGTTGCTCGCCAAGAAGCACGCAGCAGCAATCTACTGATCTTGACAAAAACAAACTCTGTTTCTCGCGTTCACCGTCCAGCCTACATTGATTACGTAGGTATTAAGCGTTTTGACGATGAAGGCAATGTAATTGGTGAAGACCGCTTTATTGGTTTGTTCTCATCAAGCTTTTACAATAACAGTGCTACTGATGTGCCTGTTTTAAAGAGTAAAATTAACCGCATTATGGAAATGTGTGATTTTGCTAAAGGTACACACGCTTACAAAGCTGTTTTAAATATTTTAGAAACCTACCCACGTGACGAGCTAGTTCAAGCGCGCGAAAGTGAGCTACTTGAAGTTGCTATGGGTGTTTTACAAGTACAAGAGCGCGATATGTGTCGCTTGTTTGTACGTAAAGATGCGTATGGTCGCTTTTTATCTTGCATGGTTTATGTTCCTCGCGAACGCTATAACACGGCTCTTCGTCGTGAAACGCAAGATATATTAGCTAATGCATTTAATTCTGACGATAAAGTCGAATTTACTACTTATTTCTCTGAGTCAACACTGGCGCGTACTCATTACACCGTTCGTGTGACCGACAACAAGATCGAATATAACGTGAAAGACATCGAAAACAATTTAGTAGAAGCTGCACGTACGTGGGAAGATAAACTTCAATCTGCACTTTTAGAGTCTGCGGGTGAAGCACGTGGTAACGATTTAAATCGTAAATACTGTAATGCATTTGCACGCTCATACAAAGATGAAGTGCTTCCAAGTGCAGCGGTTGTTGATATTGAAAAGTTAGAACTACTTAGCGATGAAAACAAGCTAGAAATGCTGTTCTACCGTCCTCAAGAAGAAGCAAACAGTAATATTGTACGATTAAGCTTATTCCATAAAGATGAGCCAATTCACTTATCTGATGTTATGCCAATGCTTGAAAACTTTGGTCTGCGCGTTGTTGGTGAAACACCATATTCAGTTAAAACTAGCGATGGTCGTATTAACTGGATCATGGACTTCTCGATGCTTATTGACAGCAAAGGGATGGCAGACTTTGATAAAATTTCAGCACGTTTTCGCGCTGCATTAACAAATGTGTGGGGCAACCGCCTTGAAAATGATGGTTTTAACCGTTTAGTGTTAATGGGTGGCCTAACTGGCCGCGAAGCCTCTATTTTACGTGCTTACGCTAAGTACATGCGTCAAATTGGTGTAACGTTCTCACAAAGTTACATTGAAAGCACATTTGCAAATTATCCAAACATTGCAGCGCAAATTGTTAATTTATTTGCTAAAAAGTTCTCAGTTAAGAGCCCAGCAAGTGCTAAAACACTTGAAAAGTTAAGTACGCAAATTTACTTAGAACTTGAAAACGTAGCAAACCTTGATGATGACCGTATTATACGTTTATACGTAGATATGATTGTTGCGACGCTACGAACTAACTATTTCCAAAAAGATGAAGCAGGTCAGTTTAAGTCTTATGTCTCGTTTAAAATACAGCCTAGCTTAATTCCTGATGTACCACTTCCACTTCCTGCGTTTGAGATTTTTGTATACTCTCCGCGCGTTGAAGGTGTGCATTTACGTTACGGTAAAGTAGCGCGTGGTGGTCTGCGTTGGTCTGACCGTCGTGAAGATTTCCGTACTGAAGTACTTGGCTTAGTTAAAGCTCAACAAGTTAAAAATACAGTAATTGTACCTGTTGGTTCTAAAGGTGGTTTTGTATGTAAACAATTACCTAGTGAGCGCGAAGCGTTTATAAAAGAAGGCCAAGAGTGTTACAAAATCTTTATCCGTGGTCTTCTAGATATTACAGATAACATAGAGCGCGGTGAAGTAGTCCCAGCTCGCGATGTTGTTCGCCACGATGAAGATGATGCTTACTTAGTGGTTGCAGCCGATAAAGGAACCGCTACTTTCTCTGATATCGCAAACGGTATAGCTAATGAATACAATTTCTGGCTAGGTGATGCATTCGCATCAGGTGGCTCGGTTGGTTACGATCATAAGAAAATGGGTATTACAGCTAAAGGCGCATGGGAGTCAGTTAAACGACATTTCCGTGAAATGGATATCGATTGTCAAACGACTGACTTTACAGTGGTAGCTATAGGCGATATGGCTGGTGATGTATTTGGTAATGGTATGTTGTTATCTAAGCATATTCGGTTACAAGTTGCCTTTAACCATATGCACATTTTTGTTGATCCGAACCCAGATGCTGCTACTTCTTACCCAGAGCGCGAACGTTTATTTAATATGCCGCGTTCATCGTGGGAAGATTACAATAAAGAGTTAATTTCTGCCGGTGGTGGTGTTTTCTCTCGTGCTGCTAAATCAATTACGCTCAGCCCAGAAATGAAAAAAATGTTGGGCACTAAAAAAGCAAGTATGACCCCAAATGAGTTAATGAAAGCTTCATTGATGATGGAGTTCGATTTACTGTGGAATGGCGGTATTGGTACATATATTAAAAACTCTAAAGAAACTGATGCAGATGTAGGGGATCGTGCAAACGATGCACTACGTATCAATGGTAGAGATTTAGGCGCTAAAATAATTGGTGAGGGCGGTAACTTAGGTGCAACTCAATTAGGTCGTGTTGAATTTGCAGCTAAGGGTGGTCGTGTTAATACTGACTTTATTGATAACGTAGGGGGCGTTGCCTGTTCAGATAACGAAGTTAACATTAAGATTTTACTTAATGGCTTGGTTGCTGAAGGCGACTTAACACGTAAACAACGTGATGAGCTACTTTATTCTATGACAGATGAAGTATCTGAATTAGTATTAAAAGACTGTTACCGTCAAACACATACTATTTCAATTACGCAGTCTAAAGGTACTTCAACGCTTAAAGAAAAGATTCGCTTTATTCATGCACTTGAAAAAGATGGTAAGTTAAACCGTGCTATTGAGTTCATTCCAAGTGATGAAGAATTGGCAGAACGTGCAGCCGCAGGTAAAGACTTAACTCGCCCTGAGCTTTCAGTGCTAGTGTCTTACGCAAAAATGGTATTAAAAGAGTCTTTAGTAAGTGATGAAATTACTGAAAACCCTTACTATCGCCAATTGCTTGTGAAGTCATTCCCACGTCCTCTACGTGAGAAGTTTAACGATGCGATGAACAACCATCCACTTCGTAAAGAAATTATTGCAACTAAACTTGCTAACAGCATTGTTAACGATATGGGTTTAAACTTCATGGTACGCATGCATGAAGAAACCGGTGCCAACGAAGCTGAAATTGCAATGTGTTACTCAATTGCTAGCGAAATATTTGAAATGCGTGATACATGGTCTTCTATCAGCGCACTGGATAATAAAATACCAGCAGCGGTACAAACTGAAATGCTTTACCAACTTCGTCGTACTGTTCGCCGTACTACGCGTTGGTTCTTACGTCATCGTAATAAGTCACAAACGATTGAACAAGGAATTGAATTCTTTGCGCCAACGTTTAAAGATTTAAGCGATAATTTAAATACATACATGATTGAAAAAGAAAATGACCGTATTGTAATTGAAGCTAATAAGTTAATTGATGCCGGCGTTCCTGTAGATATAGCTAAGCGTATTGTTTCGTTATCAAGCTTATTCTCTGTGATGGATTTAGCTGAGGTTGCTAATAATTCAGGTAAGAGTATTTCGATGGTATCGAATACTTACTTTAAACTAGGCGCGAGAATGGGTCTGCATTGGTTCTTAGAGCAAATAACTAAGCAACCAGTAGCAAATCATTGGCAAGCACTTGCTCGTTCATCTTACCGTGAAGAGCTTGATTGGCAGCAACGTACGTTATCTGAAGTGGTGCTAAATAGCTTTGAAGGTGACGAGAGCGATGTTGATAGTCAAATAGATGAGTGGATGGATAGCCAAGATTTATTACTTCAGCGTTGGAAACAAATGTTGGCTGAGTTTAAAACATCACAAAGCCATGACTTTGCTAAGTTCTCAGTTGCACTTCGTGAACTTATGTTATTAAGTCACAACTGTGATACATCAGGAAAATAATTTAGCTTTAATCAGTTATTTGTTTAGTAAATAAATAACTGATTGTTAAAATTGTTATACAATACCTCAGCCTTGTCTGAGGTATTTTTTTGTCTGAAATTTAAAAAGAGGATTATATTGATGTTTTATGATTTAGCTCGCCGTTTTATGTTTACCCGTGATGCGGAGTGGGCGCATGAGTTTGCACTTAATAATCTTCGTCGTTTTGCTAATACGCCTCTAAATATAGCTTGGTCACAAAGTGTTTCAGATAAACCCGTAAACTTTTTAGGTCTTGAATTTAAAAACCCAGTAGGGCTTGCCGCTGGCCTGGATAAAAATGCAGAATGTATAGATGCATTTAGCCAAATGGGATTTGGTTTTATTGAAGTTGGAACGGTTACACCGCGTCCTCAAGTTGGTAATGATAAGCCACGTATTTTTAGACTTCCAGAGTCAAACGCAATTATTAACCGTATGGGTTTTAATAATAAAGGTGTTGATAATTTAGTCGAAAATGTAAAAGCAGCAAAGTACAGTGGCATACTCGGTATCAATATTGGTAAAAATAAAGATACACCTAACGAGCAAGGTAAAGATGACTATATTCATTGTATGCGTAAAGTATTTGAGCATGCCTCATACATTACGGTAAATATTTCATCACCAAATACCCCAGGGCTTCGTGATTTACAATATGGTGCTGCACTTGATGATTTATTGCAAAGTCTTAAAAATGAACAGTTAGATTTAATTGCAAAGCATAATAAGCAAGTTCCTATGCTTGTAAAAATTGCACCGGATCTCGATCAAATACAAATAGAGCAAGTAAGTGAGTCACTTTTAAATAATAAAATTGATGGTGTAATTGCCACAAACACAACGCTTGAGCGAGCCGCAGTCATGGGGCAGCAATATGCACAAGAGGCGGGCGGTTTATCAGGTCACCCTGTTAGAATGCGCTCTACAGAGGTAGTAAGTGAGCTAAAACGCTTAACACAAGGTAAGCTACCAATCATCGGAGTCGGCGGTATTGATGATGCTACATCTGCAAAAGAAAAGTTAGATGCAGGCGCAAATTTAGTTCAGGTTTATACTGGGTTCATCTACAAAGGTCCACAATTGGTAAAGTCGATCGTTAACGGCTTATAAGGATCAGTTATCTAAGCTTTTGATCGTTAGCTAAATGTTCTAAGCAAACATTTTAAAAGTGGTCAAAAGCGGTTATACTCTGAGCAATAATTATTCAACATACCCAAGGAGGAGTAAATGTTACAAGCATCAAAGCAATGGCAGTGGATTACTTGTCCTGATAAAAATCGTTTGTTACTTGATTTAAATGACGACATGCAATTATGCACGCCTTATAAATTAAGACAGCTCACCGATTCTGTTTTTAAAAATCCACGTTTTAGTCTCGAAGATGCTGCATTTTACGAACAGGTTTATAATTATCTGGATGGATTTGAATTGTGGTCTGCGGCTCAAATTTGTCAAATATCATTAAATGCAACTGCTGTTAAGTATCACTTAAAACCCGTTTTAGCAAAAAGTTGGTTTTTTGAAGAATACACCGGGACAGAGCCAAGCGTAGAGGCAATAGTAAAATTAACATCTAAAGCGCAGTCAGGTGATTTTTTAATTGTAGAGCATTGTCCTGATGCATCTATTTGTTTGAATTTAAGTGAAACCTTTAAATTAGACGAAAACTTATCTTTAGCGCAATTTGAAGTAATCCGTATTTTGAATAATCGAGTCCACCCCATCCTAAATCAGCAATATCAAAGTCAAACCGCCTAACCAAATTTAAGTCTTAAGCGTGTCTTTATGGCGTGTTTGTCGCCCAACCTATGTTATAATCCTGCGCAATTAGCTATTAAGGGTTATTACTTTGCAATTTATCGCACTTACTTCTATCGGAATCGAAAATTTATTGGTTGATGAACTAACAGAACTTGGCGCAACCGTGTCTAAGCAAACTGTTGGTTCTGTTCGTTTTGAGGCTGACTCATTACTTGCGCAAAAGGTTTGTTTATCAACTCGTTTTGCAACGCGTGTGCTTATGCTTATTGAAGAAAAAGAAGGCGTAGATGACAAAAATAGCCTGTATAATTTTGCGCGCTCGCAACCTTGGCAAGAATGGTTTGGACCTACGCAAACATTCGCTGTCGACTTCAACGGTACCAATGACTCATTAAAAAACACGCAATTTTCGGGTCTTGTAATCAAAGATGCGATTGTTGACTATTTTAATGATTTATACGAGCAACGTCCTAACGTTGATAAGCAAGATGCTAACGTGCGCGTAGTTGCACGATTAAATCGTTACGGCGTATCGATGTATATTGACTATTCAGGTCCTCGTTTGTCAGAACGTGGTTACCGCCAAGGCCAAGGTAAAGCGCCAATTAAAGAGCACTTAGCTGCTGCATTAATTAAGCGAAGTGGCTGGCTTGAAAATGTAAAACAGCCTTTATTCGATCCATGTTGTGGTGCGGGTACTATTTTGATAGAAGCTGCCGGTATGGCGCGAAACGAAGCGCCAGGATTATTCCGTGAAGGTTTTGCTTTTGAGCGTTTACCCAGTTTTAGAGCCGCTAAGTTTAAAGAGCTTAAAGAAGAGTTACTCGCTAATATTACTGATCCTAAATTGTGGTTAATTGGCCACGATTACGATGAGCAAGTATTAAGTAAAGCAATTGATAATGCTAAACGAGCCGAGCTTGACGACGTGATTAAGTTTAAGCAAAGTGATGCAACTAAACTTACAGCTGTTGCAAAATTACCGGGTGTTGTAATTTCAAACTTACCTTATGGTGAGCGTATTGGCTCTATGGCTGAGCTTGTTGATTTACACCGTAATTTAGGCGTTGGCTTTAAAAAGCACTTCAATCACTGGAAACTTGCCTTATTGGGTATGGACGAGAGCTTATTTAAACTTTTAAAACTTGTGCGCCTCAAGCGTTATAAATTTAAAAATGGCCCGCTTGATGTAGAACTTAACTTATATCAATTAGATGATAAGCAAGTAAGTTTGACCACAGATGACAAAAAAGCACTCAATTTTGAAGGCTCAACGTCATTCGCAAATAGATTGAAAAAAAATAAGCAAGGCTTAAAAAACTGGCTTAAACAAAATAAAATAGATGCTTATCGCGTCTATGAAGCAGATATCCCTGAATACAATGTTGCTGTAGATATTTATGGTGACTCTGCTGTAATTTTTGAATATGCAGCGCCTAAAGAAATTGATGAAAAAACATCAGAAAAACGCCTGCAAGACGTAATAAGTTTAACGGCTCAACAGCTTGAGATTTCACCTGAAAACATTGCTGTAAAAGTACGTAAAAAGCAGAAGGGCGAAGATCAATACACCGCTATGTCTAAACAAAACCGTACTATGGTTGTTGAAGAGTTTGGTGCTAAGTTCAAAGTTAATTTATTTGACTACTTAGACACAGGCTTGTTTTTAGACCATCGCTTAATGCGCCGTTATATTCAAGAAAATGCTAAAGATAAACGTTTCTTAAACCTTTTTGCATACACAGGTACAGCTTCTGTACATGCTGCTCTTGGTGGTGCCAAAGCCATTACTACAGTCGATTTATCAAAGACCTACTTAAAATGGGGCCAAGATAACTTTGATTTAAATGGTATTAGTAATACACGATACCGTTTTGAACAAGCAGATTGTTTAAAATGGTTAGAGCACGCAACAGCGCAATATGATTTGATATTTTTAGATCCTCCAACGTTTTCAAACTCAAAACGTATGAAAGACGCGTTTGATGTACAGAGCGATCACATTAAATTATTAACGTGGGTTAAAAAGATTTTAAGCCCATCAGGTACCTTAATTTTCTCTAATAACAAACGTGGCTTTGTGATAGATGAAGTTGGTCTGATTGGTTTAGGTTTAAAAGCCATTAATATTTCAGATAAAACGTTATCACCAGACTTTAAACGTAATAAAAAAATCCATAATAGCTGGTTAATCACACATGGCTAAATGGGTTTTATACCACACTGATGGTTGCCACTTGTGCGAGCAAGCTGAGCAACTTATCACTGAGGTACTTAGTAATACGAGTGAGTTATTACTAATCGATATTATGACTGATGAGCAGCTTATAGCTGAGTATCAAATTACTATTCCTGTATTAAAAAGTGAAAAAGGCGAGCAATTATTTTGGCCTTTTACTTTACACACTGTGCGCGAATTTTTAGCACAAGCAGAATAAGAGCAAATAAGAACTATGGATTTAATTAGAATTTTAAAAGCACAACTTGCTTTTGGTACGCATGCTTTGCTTAACAAAGCAGATGCCGTTATAGAAAGTGGCGAAAGAGTGTGTGTTGTTGGTCGAAATGGCGCGGGTAAGTCAACTCTATTAAAAGTGCTTGATGGCGAAGTTGTATTAGATGATGGTGAAATAAATCAGCTAGGCGGGATTAGAATTTCTCGTTTAGAACAAGATCCACCAAAAGGCGCAAATGGCACAGTATTTGATTATGTTGCGCAAGGTATGCCTGAGATTGCAAACTTACTAATTGATTTTCATCATGTAAGTAATGAGTTGCAAACAGTGTGTACTGATAAGTTATTAAACAAGCTTGAACGTTTATCAAATCAATTAGAAGCGGCTGATGGCTGGCGCTTTGATAGCCGAATTCAATTAGTGCTAACACAATTAGAATTAACGCCAGAAGCTAAACTTGAGTCTCTTTCTGGTGGTTGGTTACGTAAAGTAGCACTTGCACGTGCACTTGTTAGTGAGCCTGATTTATTATTACTTGATGAGCCAACAAACCATTTAGACATGGCAAGCGTCATGTGGCTTGAGCAATTTTTAAAAGAGTTTAAGGGCGGAATCGTATTTATATCGCATGACCGTGCGTTTATTCGCGCTGTTGCTACGCGTATTTTAGATTTAGACCGTGGTAAGCTTATTTCGTACCCTGGTGATTACGCTACGTACTTAGAGCAAAAAGCCCATGATTTAAAAGTAGAAGAAAGCCAAAATGCATTGTTCGATAAGCGTTTAGCCGAAGAAGAAACATGGATCCGCCAAGGTGTTAAAGCGCGTAGAACGCGTAACGAAGGTAGAGTTCGTGAGTTAAAGCAGCTTCGTACAGAGCGTAAGCAACGTGTTGACCAAGTTGGTAAAACTGATTTCAATATTGAAACAGCAGATCGCTCTGGTAAGTTAGTATTTGAAGCTAAGAATCTTTGTCATGCATTTAAAGACAAAGTTATTGCTGATGATTTTTCTACACTGGTAATGCGCGGTGACAGAATCGGTCTAGTAGGCCCAAATGGTATTGGTAAAACAACACTATTAAAGCTAATGTTTGGTGATTTAGAACCAGATAGCGGCATAACTAAGCAAGGTGTTAATTTAGAGTTTGCTTACTTTGACCAATATCGTGAAAAGCTTGATGAAGAAGCAACAGTTCAAGATAACGTTGCCGAAGGTAAACAAGAAGTGATGATGGGCGGCCGCTCACGTCATGTTTTAGGTTATTTACAAGACTTTTTATTCCCGCCAGCACGTGCTCGAACCCCTGTTAAAGCACTCTCTGGTGGTGAAAAAAACAGATTACTATTAGCTAAATTGTTTTTAAAACCGTCTAATATCCTTGTTCTCGATGAGCCAACAAATGACTTGGACATTGAAACGTTAGAGTTACTAGAGGACATCATTAATCAATACCAAGGTACAGTGCTGATTGTAAGCCATGACCGTGAATTTATTGATAATACATGTTCAAGTGTATGGGCGTTTGAAGGTAACGGTAAAGTTACAGATATTGTAGGTGGCTATAGCGACTATGAGGCTTACGTTAACTATTTAGCTGAACAAGAAAAAAAAACGCAGCAGCAACCAGTAAAAAAAGTTGAAAAAGTAGTCGCTCCAGTTGCTAAACCTGCAGCTAAAACAAATAAACTCTCTTACAAATTAAAACTTGAATTAGAGCAACTACCGAATAAAATGGAAAAACTAGAAGCTGAAATTGAAGCTCAACAAGCTGTAGTTAGTGACTCAGACTTTTTTAAACAAGAGAGTGATGTAACAACTAAAGCATTGAACCATTTGGCACAACTTGAGTCTGACCTTGAAGCTGCGCTTGAGCGCTGGGAAGAACTTGAAGAATTACAGAATCAGTAGTAAGGACTAAAATGAAATATAAATTACTCGCTGCCAGTATTTTAGCGACATTAAGCACTTCAGCAACAAGTGCTACGTACCAGTTAAGTGAATTAGGGACTCTTGAAGACGCTAAATATTCTTATGTAACAGATGTAAGCGAAAGCGGGCATATTATTGGTTTCGCAAATGGTTTATACAATTTACCTATTGATATCAGCTATATAGATTTTACAGAAAATGTTATTGAAAGTGCATATGATAGCGCTGAAGCAGCATATGAACTAAGTGATAAAGCAATTACTTTTACGCTTAATGATATTGAAAACAATGACGCCGTAAGTACTAATCCTGATGCTCATACTTTTATGGTTAGCTTTTTGGCAAATTCGAATTTGGGGATTCCGTCAAACTTTGAATATCAAAAGATGAGTTCTTTGGTTGGTATTAAATTTAACGAATCGGTGATTACTGAACAACCTCTTTTTGATGTGGTTTCTGTTGATTATGACGGATTAACTCGTTCAACTATTAATCTTCTTAATGCTGTAAGTGAAGATGGCGTTACAGTTGGGTGGGGTAGCGCTCCATACGATAAAGTATCTTTTACACCTGATGATGAAGATGATGCAGAAACGTGGTTCACTCATGAGTTTATAGAACGTGGGATTGTAATAAGCGCTGATGGCAGTATAAGTGTTGAGTTAGAGCCTGAGTTTAATGAATACGGTGGCACAAGCCGCGCTAACGATATAGTCAAAACAAATAGTGGTTACACTGTTGTAGGTAATATCTCTACAAGTATTCCTGATGACAAACAAGATAATATTGATGATAACTGTGATAATGAAGACGAACCAACATCAGTATGTATCAATTTATTAAATTCTAACATTACACGAGGCTTATTTAATAAGCGTGCTGTTAAATGGGAACTTGATGAATCGTTAAATATTATTTCTGTTGAAGAGCTTGGTATGGCACTTACACCTGATGAAGGTGAAACGGAAGATGACGCATTTACGAGTACTGCTTTAGCAGTGAATAACAACGGTACAATTGTAGGTTCATCAAATACGCGTTATTACAAAAATGATGATGCGATTCTTACAATGCCAGTTTATTTTAAAGATGGTGCAGTTACTGACTTTATCAATCAAGAAGATGACTGGCAGTCTGGTAAGTCAATTGCTATTAATGATAATGATGTAATTACAGGTTATGCGACTAAGCGTATTGAAGGCACACTTCGCAATAAATTCTTCTATCATGACATTGAAACAGGTAATACAGTTTTTCCAACTGATTATTTTTCAAGCTCAAGTTCTTATGGCAACGATATAAATAATAAAGGATATATTGTAGGCGAAGGGGAAGTGGGTGTTTCTGATAGCTCACGACTTAAAGAAGCGTTTATTTACAAAATTGGTGATGATAAAATCACTAATCTAAACGATTTACTGCCTTGTTATGACACGGACGGTGAAACTGATTATGCTTATACTATGGCTGAAGCTACAGCTATCAATGAAAATAATGAAATATTTGGTACTGCGACTAAGACAGTTGAAAAACTTGATTCTTTAGGCGGTGTTGTAACTGATATCAATGGTGAAATTGAATACGAAAGTATTGCAGTTGCAGTTAAATTAACGCCAATTGCAAATGGTGAAGTAGAAAACTGTGCTCCAGTAGAAGCAGAAGTGTATGAGCGTAACTCTGCTAGCTTTCCTTGGTATACATTATTGCTATTACCATTAGTTGGCTTAAGACGTATATTTCGCTTTTAAAGTTTACTAATATTGATTATAAAAAAAACCAACTTAATAAAGTTGGTTTTTTTTTTCGTCTATAATATTTTATAAGATTAGGATTACAGTGATTATTTAGTTTTAACGCTACTAATTATTTCGCGATAACCATGCCTTTTTAACAGAACGGCGCCAAATAATATCAATACCAAAATAGCCGATAATTGATGCAATAGAAGCACATACTAACGAACCTAGTAAAAATGCAGGACCAATAGTTTCAATGCTCTCTAGAAACCAAGACCAACTAGCTTCAAATACAAAGTGTTGCTCAGGCTGATTAAGTATTAATGTACCCACTAAGTATGAGCCATAAAAAATAGGGGGCATAGTTAGAGGGTTTGTAAGCCATACTAATGCTACTGAGATAGGTAAATTAACTCTAAATAATATAGCGCCGGCTGCTGCTAAAACCATTTGAAAAGGAACAGGGATGAAAGCAAAAAATAACCCGACTGCAAATGCACCTCGAGCAGAACGTCTATTTAAATGCCAAAGATTTGCATCTTGTAAAAGGCGTCCAAATATTCTTAGTGATTTATGATGTCTAATTTTATTTGGATCAGGTAAAAATCTTTGGATCGTTTTTTTAGCCATTTAAAGCAACCATTTACATCAGTGTGGATAAGTCTTGGGTTTGTAATTGGCTGTATAGCAACCGTATTTTATTATCAAACTCTCGAATTTACAGTATTCACAATTTTCATTGTTATAGTGAGCGCTTATTTTAAGCCGTTTTTAAATGTATTGTTAGGCTTTATTTGTGCAATTTGCTTCGTTGGTCTGCATTTTTACGTTTTTTATAGTTTTGAAATACCAAAACCGGATGAAAAGTATGCACTTGATTCTACATTAATTGTTGAAGAGGTTATTTCTGACAAAAAACCTCAATATATTAAAGTTAAAATAGTGGCATTAGAAGGGAGTAATTTTTCGGATTTTAGAGCACCCAAAGCAATGCTCAGTGTTAATTCTGCACAGCCTTTAATAGTAGGTGATGA
>NZ_PJBR01000073.1:0-25278 GCF_002863625.1 Pseudoalteromonas sp. MelDa3
TGCTAGAAAATGCTAACAACCTTGCCGATCAAATTAATAACTACTTTAATTGTAATGTGGAGCTGTTATTAATAATTAAATCACTTATTGATTTTGATTGCGATATTGAGGGTGTCATTGGCATTGATTCACAACTTGTAGCAGCTCTTAAAAGTGCTCATGTTCAAGATATTGCAAGTTTAAAAAATGCAGATTCTCGCCTTCCTATATTCAAATTAGCGTGCTCACCAACTGACCTAATTCAAGCTATTGCTACTATGAAAACAAATAAGCCAAAAGCAGGGTCGATAGACCACATATTTGCATCTGAGGTTAAATAGAATGTCTATATCGTTGACTAATATTTATAAAAATGAAATAGCTATTTGCGCTTTAGCAGTGTTAGGTACTGAAAAGAAAATCCTACTCGCTCTTTCTCATAGACGAAAAGACAATATCAAACACTTTTGGAAAGACCTCCCTTTTTCAAGACAATTTCGTCGTGGCCAAGGTGGTTGGGTAAAAGATACTGAAGGGCGGCTGATGGCCGACAGAATTTTATTGTTATATAAAAAAATGTATAAAGATACTCAACTCGACAGACCCATAACTGGTGTGCAATTACTTAACATGTACTATGCCTATAATGCATTATACCCAAACTCTAAAATTCACCCTACTCGTATATTTTACTTTTTCCCACTAGTACGTGAACAGCTACTCGGCATTATGCCGTCATGTGCTTGTTGTTCTAAGTCTTATGTAGTTCATTATGATGACAACTCTGATATAAACCTTTGTGCATCGTGCCATATTACTGGTGCAAAAGCTCCAAAGGCTAAACGTGAGAAACATGGGCTATTTGAAGATCAGATAACTGACGTTCCAATGCAAGATAATTTACCTCAGCGACAACAAGTTTAAATTAAATGTAAGAGACGCATTTAAAAAATTTGATTTTTAATATTTGAAAACCAATACTAACAGCAATTTCAACTGCCAAGGTGTTGGTTTTTTATGCGTAAAGCTTTTTTATCATTACTTCTTATTGCCTCACTACCTTTACAGGCTGTCGAATGGCTTGATCCAATGATTCCTAATAAGTCACAAATAAGCATTAATCTTGTTAACTTACTAGGTGATGAACAGGCTTCGCTAATTAATGTAGGGCCAAACAATAATGCTGAACAAAAGCATTATCTCGCGGGTGTGCTAATTCAAAAAGAAAAACCTAAATATTTAGCTTTAATAGTAGCTAACTTAGATAAAAGTTTGTCAGGTTTTGATTTTGATTTCAATCACGTAAATGTAAAGGCTACATGTTCTCGCCTAAAAGGTGTTGTGGCAGATGAACTCTTAAAAACTAAGGCTTATTTATCACAAAGCGTGGAGCTGTACTATAAACAAATGTCATTTTCTTCTCCATGGCATCAATTTAAGCAAGCAAGTAATACTAAGCGTTTTACTCAAAAAATCTCAGATGTCGGTAATGTAAATTCTATTTCATTGTGTGAAATTCCAAGTCAATTTTTATAATTTATAAAAGAGGCTCACTAGCCTCTTTTATATTTCTTCAGTTAACTATCCCCTCCTTTTTTAGACGATTGAATGTTTAGAGGTAGCATATTTGTACTCTCTATTATTTCAAAAGTTCCTATATAAATAAGAAAATGGCTCAATTGAATATTGGGGGTCATTTTGAAAAACACTATATTAGCTACTTTACTGCTTGCAACTTGCTTTAACGCTTCAGCGGCATCATCAACTTCAACAAACTCTCCTTTTTATGGCGATAAGTACAGAGGTTGGTATTGGTTTGAAGATCCACCAGTAGAACCTGAAAAGGAGCCAGAAAAAGAAAAACAGGCAGCACCTGCAGCTGAAACTAAACCAGAAGAAGAGAAAAAAGAAGAAAAAGTGCGCTTAGATGTTGCTTGGCTCAGATCAAAAATACCAGAATATCAAGAAGCTGCAATTAACAACCCAACGAGGGAAAACATTGCACGATACATGTATGTTCAGCGTTACATGCTAGATATGGGCTCAAGATTTGCAACTAAAACAACGGAATTTAATCAGTTCGAATCTGAATTAGATGAATCAAAACGTCGCCCTATGTCCACGTTTTCATTAAACGTATTTAAAGATGACACTAAAAAAGCGATAAGCAATGTTATTAGTGCAATCAATGAAAAGTCTCATTTATGGTTTTTCTTCTCCTCTAATTGCGCCTATTGCAAAAAACAACTTCCGTTATTAAAAGAATTAAAAATACGCTTCGGTATGAATGTACTTGCTATCTCAATGGATGGTTCAGTATTGCCCGGCATGGAAGATATTGAAGTTGTGGTTGATAAAACAAATGTTGCTGAACGCTTTGGCGTTCAGTTCACACCAACCATGTTTATGGCTCTTAATGACGGTAGCGGTTTT
This sequence comes from Pseudoalteromonas sp. MelDa3, assembly GCF_002863625.1. Classification (NCBI taxonomy): domain Bacteria; kingdom Pseudomonadati; phylum Pseudomonadota; class Gammaproteobacteria; order Alteromonadales; family Pseudoalteromonadaceae; genus Pseudoalteromonas; species Pseudoalteromonas sp. MelDa3. The sequence continues at coordinate 2,413 of NZ_PJBR01000073.1, forward strand.
ACCAAAATAGGTGAAGGCTTAACTACATTACCTCTAATGCAAGACCGTATTCTTTTATCCGCCCGCTTAAAAAATGTAATTACCGATGAACAGTATCAACAAACTCAAAACGTTCGGGAGATAAATGTGTTGACCGATACGGATGGAACTATGTTAGCTGATGCAGAATTAATTGAGAATGATCCTGGTTATTTAGCTGAAATACTAAAAGCGAAATTAGCTGATTCTAAGCCAGTAGGTGCTCAACTGTTTAACTCTCTTTCTGGGGAATAATGATGAAATTAAAAAGAATTGGAATTTTTGTTAGCTTATGCATATTAACAAGCTCTCAAAATGCTAATGCAGGAATGAAAGACTTATTTGATTCGTATCAAAATGATTTAGGTCCATATCAAGTTGACGTTGCTAGTGGCAATAACTGGGGGTTAGGGCAATTTTCTGCTCGTTGGAATCAGCCTACAATTGATGTTGTATCATTAGAAAGCCCATCTATGTCAGTAGGTTGTGGCGGAGTAGATCTATATGGAGGTTCGTTTGGTCTAATATCAGGCGACGAGCTAGTTCAAGTTGGTAGAGCGGTTGCTCAAGGTGCAGCTGCGTACTTTTTTAAACTAGCAATTAATAATATCTGCTCAACATGTGCTGCAGAAATGGAGAACTTACAAAACAAATTACAGCGATTTAATGAACTGGCTCGAAATGCCTGCGCTGAATCTCAAACCTTCTTAGCTAATAACGAATATGTTGGTGAAGATAGGTTGGTAATGCAAGAAAGTCTTATTAGTTCAGATATGGCCTCAAAAGTTGGTTCTGTTACTAGCTGGGCTGGTTCTATTCTTGGCGATAAAAATACAAATGAAAAGAAAGATTTAAATACCAGAAAACTAACTCTTGAAGGTAACTCAGTCTATCAAGCGGTTACCTTATTAAACCCAACTTCAGCAACGCCTTTTTTGGATGCGCTTGAGTTTAAAGGTGATACGCAGAAGAAAAAAATGGCGTCTATGTTAATGACTTTATTGGGTACCAAAGTTATTAAGTTTGAAAATGGTGCGACTGATGTAGATTCAGAACCGGGAGTTGATAACACTGGACCTGCTAATTATTCTGATTTCATTTTTGGGAAAACAGCTGTACCGATAAAAATTAGAAGTTGTGGAAATGAAACTATCCCAACTGGAGGCGATTATCGCTGCTTAAATGTTGAAACAGAAACAGTGAGCTTTACTCCATTAGAAATGGTAGTAAAAGCGAGACTTGTTGGAGAAGCCGGTAGCCCAGGTATTTTTGCTAAATATTTAAGTCAAACACCTCTTAACGCAGAGGAGAAGCGCTTTGCTAAAATATTCACTTTCCCATATGTACGTTGGGCAGTATTTGCTAAAGAGAACCATATAAACATAGACGATATTGCGAATTATGCAGCTACATTGTTGTTGAGACAAATTAACGACGAAGTTTTTAATCAAGTCAGCAAAGTTTATGCAATGACCGCTTCGGCTAAAGAAAATATGTATAACTCAGGCACATCTTTAAAAAAGGAGTATGAAATTGCATACAGAGACTTTAGCAAACAGTATGAGCTTGTAAGCGATAAGATATATGCAAGTAATACAGAGAGCACCCAAGCCCTCCAAACAGTAGTGCAAATCTCTGCTATAACCAAACAGACTAAAGGGTGATATATGGACTTAAATGTTTATTTACAAGGTGATTTAGAGTTTGCGAATGATACTCTTGTTGCTGTAGCTCGTATGTTTAACGCTGGTTCGACTTACGAGCAAATACAAACAGGTGCAGGGATTTTAATATTCCTAACTCTATTTTTATCATACTTTAAGTATATTTTAGATCCAGAGCGCTCACCTTACCCTTTTAAAGAGTTTGTCTTCGGCGTTATGGGCTTTATTATGTTTGTAGGTCCCCTATCCCCACGTTTTACTGTTCATCTACAATCAGTTTCAACTAGTTCGCTTGACGTTAGGACTGTCTCAAATGTACCTTTCTTAGTAGCTGTTCCTTCTTGGGCTGGTACGAATTTAATAGGTGGCTTACGTGATATAGCTGCAAATAACTTCACAACACCTTCAATGGGCAGTAATGCACCCGCAGACCCATTAGGAGCACTTGTAAGACTTCATTCTATTCCTATGTCTCCCGTTATAAACTCCTTAGATCATCCGGGACAATACGATTTTAAAACGTCTATCAAAAATTATATAAATGATTGCTATATACCTGATCAGCTATTAAGTACAGGTAATCCAAATGGGAACATGGGTGGACTAGATGCAGCTCGCTTAGACAAGGTAATTGATAAAATTAAGGTTACATACCCTGACTACTACACGAGAATATTTTTAAATAATAGTCCTGACGGAGAGTATTTATCGTGTGACGTGGCTTATAACAAGATCTACGCACATGTAAATACGGGCAAATTTCCTACTATGGTTTCTAGTTATTATGAAGCACGCGGCGTTGATGGCCCTTCTATAACTGCTGCATATAGCCTTTTGACTGGTGGTGGTATGGTTAGCCCTAATCCATATGAAATAATGGCTGGTCGTTTTCTTGCTTTTCATACTTACGAGGCTCTACAAGGTCAAGATAGCCCGTGGGTTAATAAAATGGTCTTTGAGTCAATGCAAAAGCGTTTGTACGAGCAAGCAGGTGAACGTTCATTGTTCATGAACTACATGATTCCAATGATTTCAGTATTCGAAATGTTTACCTTCTTTATTGGGCCTGTAATGATTCTCTTATCTGTCATGGGCGGCGCAGGTTTCGCTATGATAGGTAAATACATGTACCTCATCTTGTTCGTTAATTTATGGGGTTTCATAAAGGTTTTTGTTGATTTATTTACATATAAAGCAGCAGAAAAAGCATTTTCAGTATCAACTAGTTTCGCACAGATGGACCCATTTTCAATGGGAGCTATGCCCGCTGTAATATCTGAAGTAGAGGGCTTCTTAGGTGTTGCTTCTGCTTTAACTGCTGCAATTCCAATGCTTGCAATGTTTTTACTTTACGGTGGTGTTCACTCACTAATGGGAGTTATGAGTTCTGTTAACCCAACTGGTAAAGGCAGTGTTGATGGTACAAATATGGCCCCAAGATTATCAAGTTCATGGTCTGATGGTGCGCAAAGTATGGGTACGCACAGCAATACATACAACGCTGGCACTGGAGCTATTGAAGCTAACGTGAAATCAAGTGATTCGGGTCGTTTTGCAAACGTAAATATAGATTCTGGTATTAATAATTCATTAGGTAATTCAACATCCATTGCCGAGAAAGATGTTCAATCAAAAACCCAAGCATATGAGCAGACTGCATCTACTGCTATGGCGTCGCTTGAACAAAACGCAGATGTAGTTGCAGGATCAAAAAACAAGACTTGGGGAGATATGAATACGGCCGAAAAAACCGTTGCATTGAAAAGGTCACTTGAAGAAGGGCAAAGTATTTCTTCGGATGCTGCTAGCCAAGCCGCATTTCAAATTATGGGGCAAGCAGGAATTTCAGTAGGTGGCGGCGTTAATACGCCTAAGGGTTTTTCTGCGGTAGGTGGTACTCCTACTCCTGGTAAGCTTGGTTTGAACGCAGGCGTTTCAACAAATTTATCAAATATGGATATGACTAAATTTGGTATTAAGGATAGTTCAGCCCAAAAGCTTCTTGAAGATGTAGCAGAAAGCCACAAGGGGCAAACAACTAATAGTGAGCAAGGTGCTTACAATATTTCCGAATCAAATCAACAAAGCGAAAGTTTTCAAGAAAGTTTAAATAAAGGGCATAAATTACAAGAGCAAATTGCACAATCACGAGAACTTTCAACTAACTTAGGTGCAATGTACAACTCAAGTAATGGTCTTAAATTTAGCCAAGCGCTAAATAATGAAGCTTTAGCACCCCTTGTAGATGGCAAAGCTTTAGATACTTATATTGATGGTCTATCCGACGATCAAGTTAAATCATTAGTGGGTAATGATGCTGGTGGCACAGTTGATAGTAAAAAAGATTACCTCAAAGATAAATATCAAAAAGAAGGCGCTGAGTTAGCAGGTCCAGCGCAAGCAGGTTACGGAGGTATGCTGTCTATACTTGACGACACATTAGCAAAACAACCGCAGTCTATCGATGAAGTTAACAGCCAAGCAGATATGCTTGCTGATTGGAGCCAAGTTGTATCCGACAATGGCCAATCAAATGGCGCAACACCATCTCAGCTTAATGCGCTAAGTATGATGAATGACTCTTACCGTAAACTTGATGAAACTACAGCAGATGGTGGCGTGATAAAAAATGCTTCCCCTGAGTTACTAGGATTAGATACAGATACTTCTAATGCTAAACAGGCCGAAAATGCGATTAAAACGTCGAACTTTGATAAGCCTTTTAAAAATGATATTCCTTCTGAAAGTGACTATTCAAAAGAAAAATACGGGGCAATGACTGAAAAACAAGCTGATGCAATGAAACGCGTTGAAGGTCATACTTTATTAAGTGGTGACCAACAAGATGTAATCGATAGAATTAAAAGCGGAGAGCTAAACGGTGCAATGTGGGCGTTCGGGCAGATTGAAGGAGAAGATAAATTTGCTCGATTTGCTGCTGATAGAGCTGCTGAATTAGGCTATGACGAAAAGAGTGTTTATGAAGGTACTCAAGCATTGAATACAAAATCGCCTTCTGAGATCCAAGATATGTTTGGTCGCGTGAATACAGGCACAGCTTCATTTGATGATATGAAATCAGTAGCACAAATGTCACATGCAGCTGATTATTTGACTAATACACAATCTGGCAACGACTCTTTTATTGTAGGTTTAGGTGCTGGCGAGTTAGATGAATTTAGCGGTTCTACATTAGCATTTAAAGCTGGAGAGCAAGCGTTAAGTAAAACAGCGCTAGGTCGCGATATTAACGATGTAATGGATATGGGTGGTAAAGAAGGGTTTAGTCACGCGTCTGCTATAGATGCAGTGGGCTTGATGGCCGGTAAAGGTGGTACTGTTGGTGGACGATTCGCTTATGAAACATCACAGATAGACTTAGAAAGTAAAAATCAATCATACAAAAATGGTATTGATAGAGCCGACAAAGATAGCTTCTTTGGTTCCGGTATAAATTACGGAAAGGACGGTGATTATAAAGGTTCAGCCTTAAATTCGTTCAAAGATAAAGCTGCCAATATTATCCAATCTAATCCGACAAGTTATGACGCTCATTCTGCTGTAGCTAACTTACCGGCATTGCTTGATAACGAATCACTGGTAGGTGGTAGAAATGGTGAATTTACATCTGACCTAGCGAAAAAAGTAATGCTAAGTGGTGGAGATAATAACTTATTAAGAAGCGTACATGAGAATTCGGATGAATTAAGGGCTTCGGTAAATTCTTTACCTGATAAGGGCAACCTAGTCGAATATAAAAAGAATATGAATGAAATGCTTGACCAAGCTGGCGTTGCTTATAAAGAGCAAGGGCTATCATCCCTTTCACCGTATTCTGACGGGAATGAAATACAAAAAACAAGTAATGTTGATGTACCAATGGAAGTAAGCTCTAGTCAATCTCCTGTAGCAACATTCAAGACTGATAACGGTAGATTTACTTTACAATCACAAAATGAAGATGGTTCATTTGTTTATCAAAATGAAAAGGACAAAGGTTATTCCTATAAGCAAGGTGATGCTTACATGTCACCTATAGAGAGTAAAGAGCCAAATAGTGTAAATTCGATTAGTAAAACTACTGATAAATCGCTTAGAGCACCTGAAGGATCTACAAATACTACTCAGTTTGATAATAGCGAAATACCACTATCTACTGGTGTATCAGCATTCGCAGTTGGTGTTCCTGGTCTATTGAATTATGTAAATTCTCAAACTAACGCTAATCAGTCAAAAGTAAGTGATGAAGCGGCAGAAAAACAGATACAAAGCGTGGATAGTTCTTCTTCTGTCCCAAGAAATACTTCTTCTATTGATGGTTATACTTCACTACCAAAAGCAGACAATACTCAGGCTGACAATGACAACTCATTAAATAGTCATCAAGCTGGTAACGTACAGAACGTGAAACCAACTGACACCAGTACAGGTAATACGCTACTGAATACGGGGGCTGTTACTTCAACTGCTCAAGCTAACGCGACTCAGCAAGTGAATGATGCTACTCAACCAAAAGCAGACAATGATCAGGCTGGTAGAGAAAACTCACTAAATGGTGAACCAGCTGGGAATGATACAACACAACCAAAAGCTGATAATGCTCAAAACGTGAAAGCTACTGATGTTGGTTCAGGTAATACGCCGCTAAATACAGGAGCTGCTGCTTCAACAGCTCAAGCTAACGCGACTCAGCAAGTGAATGATGCTACTCAACCAAAAGCTAACAATGCTCAGGTTGACAGTGAAAACTCACTAAATGGTGTACAAGCTGATAATAGCCAAAACATGAATGCTGCCGAGGTTGGTACAGGCAATGCTCCGCTGAATACGGGTGCTACGGCTTCAACTGCTCAAGCTAACGCGACTCATCGAGTGGATGAGCGTACTCAACCAAAAGCTGACAATGCTCAGGTTGACAGTGAAAACTCACTAAATGGTGAACCAGCTGGGAATGAGCAAAACGTGAAAGCTGCTGATGCTACTACAAGCACTGCACCGCCGAATACGGGTGCTACGGCTTCAATTGCTCAAGCTAACTCGACTCAGCAAGGGAATGATACAACACAACCAAAAGCTGATAACGCTCAGAACGTGGAAGCTACTGATGTTGGTTCAGGTAATACGCCACTGAATACGGGTGTTACGGCTTCAACTTCTCAAGCTATCGCGACTCAGCAAGTGAATGATGCTACTCAACCAAAAGCTAACAATGCTCAGGTTGACAGTGAAAACTCACTAAATGGTGTACAAGCCGATAATGGGCAAAGCATAAAAGCTGATGATGCTGATACAAACAATGCAAAGTTGAATACAGGTGATGATCCTTCATTAGCTCAGAGTAATGCGACCCAACAAGTTAATGATGTACAAAAAAAGGAATTAGAAACTAAAGGTGAAAGAAATGAAGATGTGCAAAGTGGCAATGAAAGTAAGCCACAAGCTGACAGTGCTAATAACGCTAACTTAGACCCAGGTACACAATCTATGCTTAGCGATGTAAAGGAAGAGCCACCAGCGGCAAACAATGATGTTACCGACAATGCAGATCAACAATCTGAAATGTTAGATGAAAGTGACGGTGTTAGCGGTACAGATACACCAAAAGAAACTAGTTTAGATGCACATCCTGCACCACATTCAATGATGAGTGAAAATACAGGAGAGGTAGACACTGGTACTCATAGAGTCGCTGAAAGTAAAAACAATGTACCTATTAGCGAAAAAATAGAAACAACAACTGACGGTGTTGATGCACAAATCTCATCTAAAGCACCAATAACTACTGAGTCAGAAGTAGAGGAACTACCAATAGATGCTATGCAGTTTTTAACTGATAATGAAGTTGGCCCTAAAGAGTTTGAAACAGACTCAGGTGAAAAATATACTCGCGTCGGTTCGTTTGGTTCTGCCGATGATCCAATTGGTAATGTATACGTTAATTCCGATGGTAATGCATTTTTCAATGATGGGTTTAGTTCTAAATTACAGGACTATGGTGATATATCCGGTATTGACTATGTGAAACAGAAATAACAAAAAAAGCCCGAAAGGGCTTTTTTTCTAAACGGTCGCGCGAATAGTCAAAATTGCTATTATGTTACAAATTTTAAAGATAGGCTTTGGTTATGAATAAATATACGTTTGCAGTCGCTCTACTTGGTTTAATTCATTTCAACGCAACAGCAAAGCAAATTGAAGTGAGTGTTTCAACTATCGGCCTTACTGAGCATCAGGTTAGAGAAAAGGTAAAGTTGGAAGCTCGCTGGTATTCGGCTAAAAATTTACCAGTATTAGTTTCCGGCAGTGAAAAAATAAACTCGATCGGTGAATACAGCAGAGAAGTAACCGCTTTATCAGCAGCCGCTTTAAATATTACAGTGTTGAACGAATATTGGGATAACGAGGCTGGGACTTTAACCAGTAAGCTAGAAGTCACTCAAAATACGGATATAAGTGAGCATGTATTCGGTAGCCTTCTGAAGAATGACGCTTTAAAAAAACAGTTACGAAAAGCATATGAAAACTTGGATAAAGTTTTAAAGGTTAACTCAGAATACGATTTTACCGCTGCAAGTAGTGAAATGGGGATGTTGGACACGGTTTATAACGTTTTGTATATGCGAAATAGTTATGAAGATTCAATGCGGGTGAAATCATTATTACAGATTGATTATGAAAGTTATGTTTTAAATAAGTACATCACCCCTTATTTCAATTCATTGGAGCCCATAGCTATTGATGTAGACGATAAAGGGTTGGTTATTAAGTACGGGAGTAAGTTTTATGAAAAGCTCTCAAAGAGCTGTATGTCGCTTGTAAATGCATTTTTCTTTCAAAATACAAGTTCAACTAACAAAATATCCAGCAATACCTGCATAGATGAGCCGATATTTAATCAATTAGATCTTTCATATAAGAAAAAATGGTATGCATATGCTTCGGACTATAAGGATGGTGAAATTGTAATTATATATCCGAAAAAATACTATGGTGCTGAAGAATTAACGAGAATAATGAATGATCCTGTTAACGAGCTAAGAAAAATAGTTGTGATTAGTTACAAGGAAGATAACAAGGTTCGTTGGTAAATTTATGATCTGGTTAGCTTATAAAAATGCCTAGGCGAAGATGTTTAGCCTGTTTAATGTACGTTTAACAGGCTAAATCGGTATGAATTTGAATTCAAATAACATGTTAGTAAAATACTGATCTACACTATTCTTTCGGGATGATGTGAATAAATCTTAACTTTATCTGTCAGGTTTGATTGTTAGGGCTTAATCAAATCTGACAGCCGCATAAGTGCCATAAGCTGACTACGGTACACTACCTCACGCACGGCGCAAGACATGCCCCCCTAGATTTACTTGTAAGTGAGGTTCAATCTCTCAAAACACAGTGACTTGTCATCTTACTTTATCTCAAACCTCGAAAGTGGCAATGGGTTGGTCATTAAATGAACCTCGAACATCACTAAGTGTATAAGATGGAAAATAGTTAAACGTGCCATCTGTTCAGTATAGCCAATTGAATTATATAAAAGCCGAGCATTTGCTCGGCTTCCTTATGTTTTACATGCGGTTATAAATCAAATCCATCATATTAGTTGCGGTATTGCGAACATCTTCAATATTCATATCCATCAACTCGTGCATTGGTGGGTTTAGAGTTGTTCTAAATGAATGAATCTCGTTTGCCACAGCCTCAGTGATAACTCGGTTTTCCTTGAGGGTATCGATACAAACTGAAAAATCAGTTCTCAAAGTAGCTCCGTTAGCTCGGAGTTGGTCTTTGTATCGATGGCGAAGCTCTGTTTCTAAGAATGGCCTAAGTATCAGTATTTTATTGTCTTGGGTTTCATTGTTTATAAATGCCGTGATTTCGTTGTATGCGTCATCGTGCTCCGTCGCCGTCATCTCTGCTTCTGTAGTAGGAGAAAAGTCCGAGCCACTTGCTACTTTTACAATTTTTAGTGCGCTTGTATTGGCGAACTTCTTAATAGCTGTAGCTGCCATTCCACGATAATGGGTTGTTATGAATAACTGTTTTATTGAAGGTGAAATCTCATAGAGTTTATTCAAAATGCTAGAGATTCGCTCATTATCGAAGCTAGTAACAGGGTCGTCCATTACCAAAATAGCTTTTGCTTTATCCTCTTCTGTAAGTTTGTTGATTTTGGCTAGGTAGATGCACAGCGCCAAGGAACGTCTATCGGACTCGCTGAATAAACAATTCATTTTGTTTCTTGGGATTGTTGTACCGTTGAAACTGACCTCTAAGTCATAGACTATCTTCCGTCCACCATTGTTTTGCTTTCGGCTGATATTGAAGTTTCGAGAGCCAAGGCTTTGGAATAGTAGGTTAATCTCGTCAAAGTAGTTATCTAGAAACTCTTCTTGTGATGCTTCTAGCGTTTCTTTGCTATTATTGTATGCTTCTTGGTCTTGTTCCGCTTGAGCACTGTGCTGCCTATAAGTTGCGCATTTTTCTTCTAGCGTATGGCGTAGTTTTTTCTTCTCAAGAGCCTTCTGATTAGTGTTCTCAGTGGCTTTAGTAACAGCTAAGGCTGCTGAATCAAGGCCGTCTTTAAACTCAATAAGTTTTTCATTTATAGCGTCAATTACGACCTTATAAGCATCTTTAGCTTCTTCAAATGAGTCTATCGCCGACTGTAGAGGTGAGAAATCAATTGCATCAACAGGGATGTATGCTGCTTCGATTTTAACATTTAGAAGCTCAAGAACTTGAGGTTTAAGCTCATCGTGTTTTTCGTTTAGTCGTTCAATCGATGTCTTAACTACTTCATACATATCGTCGACAAGAGGAGTTAACTCTGCGATTTTCTCCATTACAGCTTGCTCTGGGTATAGCTCAAGTATTCCTTTGTTATCTTCGTGAACCTGATTGATGGCTTGATCATCAATTGTAATTAATTGCTTGGTCAGTAGTTGTGTAGCACTTGTTTTGGTTTCCTTAATGAAGTTAGAAAATGCCTCATTAAATGCAACTTTGTAGCCTTCGATTAGTTCTAACGCTGCGCCTTGAAGCTCTTGGCCACAAAACGGACAATTTTCATCCAAATGAGTCAGGCCACTGGAAGCCCAACCTTTAAAGCCACTTTGCTCTTTTAGGTGCTCCATGTGTGCTTGTACTAAAGTTTTTGCGTCGGTGTGAGCTTCTTCCATGCTAGTCGCTAAGCACTCATTGATTTCATTGCTTGCCGCTGTGATGTCAAAAGCAGTACAAATCTCTTTTAAGTTCTTGCGTGCTTTTGATTGAGTGACGCTGCCAATCTGTACTGTTAATGATTCTTGCTCAGCGATGGATGTATCAATGGCGGTATTCAGTTCTTCGATAGACTCTGTTGGAAGTTGAGAAGCAACGTATGTCGCTACATCGGTGACATCGCTTGCTTCCAGTTCGGCCTTAGTTGTTCGTAAGCTTGCATTTGCAGTGGCTAAAGCTTCTTTCTCTGCTTTTAGGGCCTCAAAACGCTCCGTATTTTCTTCGCCTATGATAAAGTTTGAAATGTTCTCTGAATTTTCACGGTTATTGACTGTACCACTCATTACATTTCGATGAATGAAGTTGTGGTCGAAGATGTGCAACTGGCAATCAGCGGGTAATCCAGGTTCCCAAGTTTCGTTTGCAAACACAGAGATTGGTGCATTATCGAACTGAAACTCGACTTTCATCGGATTGGCTGCTGTCCCTTGCTTTGGTATTGCTCTGCGGTCTTTGATTAGCTCTGGGTTGTTCGATGCAAGAGAATAGAAAACGTCACACAGCGTACTTTTACCATTTCGGTTTTCACCATAGATTATGTTCACGTCAGAAAATTGCGTGCCGCCCGCTCTTGCGCTGTGATAGCTACCGATGCCTTCAATTTTTCGTATTCTTCTTAGCATTATAAAATCCATTTAATGAGTGGTATTTTATGCTACCATAGAGTTATGCTAAAGAAACTGTTCCTAAATATAATTATCAATTTGAGCTTCTGGCAAAGCCGAAAAAACTCGTCCAGTTGTGTAAGGCGATTCTAATTTGATAGTAACTAGGTGGCTTTTACATTTTACTAAGTGATATTGGCTTACTTACTCTAACCCAATCATATAGATTCTTGGCTGAAACCCTATTTCATTTCTATCCAAAATAGTGCTTAAGCGAACGTCCGCTTTTCGCCGAAGTTCGGCTTAGTGCCATGAGCGGACGTTCGTAACGCCGCCTTAATCTGTGAGTGAACGTGTGCTTGTTTGAGCGGAGAGTTCGGCACGCGTTTGCGAATCAGACTTAAAGGCTTTGTTAACCGTCAAAATCGATGATTATAAGAACACTCTTTGCTGTGTCGTAAAGAACCATAAGTGAATATACAAAAACACCAATAATGGCAACATTTAGAAGTAGTTCAGCATTTTCCATAGCAATAATATGTTCTGAACCTTTAATACTAAGTATGCTGATCGATATGACGACCAGTGCTATTTGTTCTTTTATTGATAGTAACATTTGGTCACGAGTACGTTTGAAACAACCAGCACTACCTTTAGAATCAACCATTTCACGAACTTTAGTCAAAACAATACCCATCGTAGTAGCGTTAATAGCTAGCAAAGCAATGAGTATCGTAACTAGGTTTTGTGCTAAAAACGTATGTAAAAACTCAGACCCAAGCCATGAGTTTGTCAGCTCAGCAATGAAGCCAACCCCTAAGGCAATGAATGTGGTTTTTACAACGTGTCCTATCATTTGAGCAACTCTTTTAATACTTGGGCAATTTGTTCCGCATTACCCGTTAATTCCATTTCACCCAACGATATTTCTTTGACTGTGCGGGAAGTCTGATGATGTTTCTTAATGCCATCAATCTTAAGTGAAATATTACCTCCCCCCTCACTACTATAGTCAACCAAACCTTTCAACGCAGAGTTATCCTCTTCAAGATGCAGTGCTGAATCAGGCTCAGATTCAATTTTCAAATTGTTTCTTGTCGAGTTTGTACACTTTGCAAACAACTTAAGATCATCAGGTAATGTCCCTGAGATATTTGCCATATTTGGAGTTATTATTTCAAAATCAACTGATTTTACTTTGCCACGATATTTTCGTAATAAAGTCCAAAATTGTTTTTTTTCAAATAATGGTTCGTATATAGCTCGAAGTTGAAAATGAGTTAACTGCGGCTTTATTTTTTCTAGTATGAGTTTTGCTACGGTTTCACACTTTGCAAATGCAGTTGTTCTTTTTTGAACAGCTATGTACTGCTTATCGGGATGGTTCCAGATCGCAACGAGAATGGACGGCCAACTATCGATTGTTTCATCTTTGAAGTCACGCGTTTCTCTATGAAGAGTCTTATTGTGGGCAATTCGATACAAGTAAAAATCACCGTGATGAAGTAATTGCTTGACCACAGTCTTATGCCGTTTATTTGAAAAGTCTGATTGACCCAGCAAAGCTTGAGCAAAAAACTTGTTTTTATGCTTGATCAATTCTTCAACATTATGAACTCCGTTAAAGAAGTCACCTTGAAAGTATCGGTCTACAGGAAGAATCTGATACCTAAACAACTCAAATGTGTTCGTTTTACTACTCATAATACTCCGAGATTGTCCCTTGACGGTTAACAGCTTTATCAGAGGACACTTTCCCTATTTTAGCGTGAAAACATCCTTATTTTATTAGCTCCTATTAATAACAAAAAGCATAAGTTATTGCTAGCTATATATATTATGCTTAGGATGGGTTATTTCATCATGTAGAAGGGGGAAAGTATCCTTTAGCCTTACTTAGCGGGCGGCAAATTTCCAGAATGACAGCTGATCGCTCCAAGCCGAACTTCGGCAAAGTGCCATGAGCCGACTATCAGCCGTAACTCGTTTCTGCCCCAAAGTGAGTTATAAATTGAAAAGTTGAAGGGCTGTTATGAGCGATCAACGGAAGTTGAAAGGTTAGTAAGTTATTTGTTATCCATGCATACTTAACCAGTTGATAAGCATAATGTCTGAAACTCGAACAGTTCCTCCTCGAATTGATCTTTGCTTACCTTCCCTTTTTCTTTCAGGCTCTTTTAAAGATGGATCCATTTCTTCAAATATCTTATTTGCTTCATATTGATAGCGTATAAAAGCCTCTTCTGAAGAAGTTATGCTACTTGATTTCTCAACAGTATAAAAAAGTGCGTTTAACGTACTTCTTAAATAATGTTCAAGATTTACAACCAATAGTTCGAGTCGTTCATGTGAAGTGGCATTATGAACAATTGCATTTCTAATTCGATAAAGTCGATTAATGTGCAATTCAACTTTACGTTGATGGGCCTCAATTTTTTGAGCCAATTCAAAAGGGGATGAACAAAGACCTATAAATTTACTGAACCTAAACTGCGCATATGGATAAGTTTCTAGGCGTCTATTAACTTCCTCAACAAAGTCTGCATTTTTTAGCGCTGTATAAATTTCACCAAGATTAGAAGATTGAATAGTAAAAGGAGAACCATTCAGGTTGATTGGCTCCCATTCAAGTGCTTTTGCACAGCCTCTGAACGCAAACAATTGCTTTAATGGGTAATCCATGGCTATACATGGGAGAACAGCATTTATTACATGTTCATCGTGATTTAAGTTACTGTTTTCTTCAATTAACGTTAAAGATTCTAATGCAGACCAGAATGCAGTGAAGCGACTTTCTAATCCTTTTTCATTCACTCCGTTTTGAAAGAACCTAAAAGCTGCACTTATTTTATTGCTGGTTTTTTGAGAACCTTTTTTTCTTAAATGAGTAACCGCATTCATGTAAACTGAGAGATCATCATCAATCCATCTATCTAATGAATTTTCGAGATCTTTATCAAATCTAGGAAGGTTTTTGGTTTGACCATTCTCGTCTGTTATATCAGCCTTAACAAGTATACTAATTTGATTTTTACCAAGAAAATAAGAAAAAAGATCGATAGCTTGCATTAATTTCTTTTCTGCTATATCTCTTGCAGCGCTAAATGAAATTGAATGAACATGAATAGTAGAGTTTATTATATAACTCCTGTCATTTTCTTCTCTTTCCTGAACAGTAAATTGACATTCTCCGAGTGTTACTACTGATGTTTGCGTAAGTAATTCATATAGTGCTTTGTTATCTAGTGATAACTTTACGCTGTATTTTTGAGCTGTAATTGTTACGTTATTTGCTAGACTATTAAATGCATCTAAAAATGCTATGTGAGGCCTTCTTTTGATCAGAAAGTTTCTGCAAAGTAAATAGCATTCTGAAGTTGGCATACCTAATGTAATAAGGTGACTAATCAATGCGTTTGTTTGGTTATAAATTTTGACTAATGAGCTTTCAGAGTGATCAGCTCCATCTTGTAAAAGGCAGGTTAACTCTTCTATTGAAACACGTCGGTAATGTTCTTCTAGCAGCTCTTTTAACTCTTCTAAAAAGCTAATAATAAGCTCTTTTTGTTCTTCTAAAGGCTTACCGTGTTCCTTAAAAATACTTTTTAACTGTTGAGGTATTCCTTTAAATTCAGGCCTAAGAAGCAACTCATTCGTATCCATTAATTGATTAAGTTCTTCAACTACATGCAATCTTTTTTCTGCGGCTCTATGCTTTGTACCCAACGAATAGAGATCTAGAAGCTCTAGAACGGAATTTAAAATGTTGTTATATGAAACCCGGTCGCTATCTAGGCTTCGTACATTACTCATACTTGCCCAGCACTCTAAAAAAAACAGTTGTTGTTTTTCTAGATCTCGGCTAATGTTGTTTTGTATTCTCAATTATTGCGCAGCCATTTAAAGTTGGTTATAATCAGTTTATCGAATTAACATCAATAGTTCATTAGTAACTGTTGATTCAGAAAAAAACGGTCTCCACTTTTGACTGTGGGTAATTCCCGGAGAGTCTGAGACCAATCCTTTTTAAAAGGCGCTTTTAGCGCCTTTTTTTTCATCCTCACTAAAGTTATTCTAAGCTGATGTAAGTTGAAGATTCAAGTTTCTCTATCCCAAAAGTAAAAAACAATGGGGTCAGTGATGTTGATTCGTGTTTTTTAAATTTCAGCTTATCACCATTTGGATATAACACCCTAGCTCATATTTGTCCAAAAACGAGTATACTCGACCGTCTGCTTCTCGCTCAAAGCCGCCTGTCAGGCGAAGTCTAAACCCGTTCTTTTAAATTGTAAGATCGGATATGAGCTACTACAGATGATGATACAAGTAACCTTGGGCAAGTTCAGCTCTAGTTTTCTTTGCAATCAATAATTGCTCCTTTGTTTCAATCCCTTCAATAACTACTTTATGCCCTCTGTTTCTAATTAAATCGACTAAGCGATAGAATTTAATAGCGTTAGCTTTTGATGTTGTCGCTTTTTGTATTAACGATATATCCAATTTTACAAAATCTGGGTTTATAGAATTTAACGACTCAATATTAGATAACCCTACCCCGTAATCATCAATAGCAATTTGAAATCCATGCTTTTTCAAATTAGCTAAATTCTTTTCAAATATAACTTCATTGTGTTTGGCTTCACACTCAGTCACTTCTATTACTATTTGTGTGTGAGCTAATAACTTTGATAGCCGGTTACTGCAAAGATTAAAAGAAATGTTAGCAATCTCACGACGGGAAAAATTCATGAAAACCCATACATTACGCTGTTCAGCTATTTTTTTTACGGCAGTTATTTTCAGATTTGTTAATTCGACCAAGTTATCAATAAAAAAATTCGCTGAAAATGGTTTGCTATTCTGAACGACAGTCAATTGACGACGTATTAATAATTCACATGCAAGCACTTTACCTGATTGTAAGCCCACGATTGACTGAGAATAGTAGCTGACATTATTCATTGATGTATTCCACCAGCTCCACAGGAATATGATTAAGTAAAAAAAATGTAGATTTTAGTGTTTCATTCTTTTTGTCCTTTATAAAGATACGATGCAGCTTACCCTCTTGCCTGGTTGTCACAATAAACGCGTCAATATGATGGAACGTTAAACCGAAAATAGTCAGTGATAATGACGTATTAGATAACTTGATTCGCACTAATAGCACAATCAATGAAAGAAAAGTTGGTATAGCAAGGTCATTAGGTGGCGTACTTTGATAGCCTGTAAAGTAGTGGATCATCATTAATGGCCAAAATACGCCTATACTCATTAAAATGATAAGCAAAGCTCGCACAGGCGGTGATATTGAAAATAAATAATAAGTTCTATTCATAATTACTCCAAAAATTTTCAGTATTATAAAACAGGGTATTTGAGTCATGAAATTTTACACAGGGGTAAAATAGGCTCTGTAAGTTTCGGCTAAAAGTTATTTTTTCTTTAAGATAGCTTTGGTTGATATAAGAGAGAAGTTTCTATAAGTCGAATACTAAACTTAATCTTAAATTTATGAATTTAAAAAATTTAAGATTTCATAGTTCAAAGTAATGAGAACTATTATTATTTTCCAGTAAGTTATTTTGGTTACATGAAAAAACATTACAGTGCTTGTTAGATTTTATTCGTTAAATCGCTTATTATTAAGTTTAAGTGCATTAAAAATTGCGAAAATGCATGACTAGACGTAAGTTAATATAATTTAAGGTATACAAATGATGCCATCGACAAACTCAATATCTAAACTAGGGTTAGAGGAAGCTGCAGTAAAGCTTTTTCAGATGGGTATTCGTTCTGCAACAGATTTCCAAAAGTTGTGTAACGGGCAGTTTAATGGATTACAAGGTCGCCCAGCAGATATTCCCTCTAATCCAATGATGTATTTTAAAGAAATCAGCAACTTTAAAGAGCTTCTTAAACTTGGACAAAAACTAAGTGAAGAAATACAGGTTGAAGAACAGCCCGAAGAAATAAACACAGATGAACGTGATGTAATGTCCTATGAAGATCTAAAGCAATTGGTGCGAAAATACAACGTAACCTCGATACGCCAATGGAAAAAGATTGTGAAGGAAGATAAGTTACCGGGTTCGTTCCCTAGCTCTCCACAGGCTTACTACAAGGATTTTGAAGGGTGGGATCTATTTCTTGCGCCTAAAGCGTCTCGTTTTTTAGAGTGGGATGAAGCAAAAGCCTTGGCAAAAAGCGTCCGTATAGAACATGGTTTGAAAAACGCTTATGATTGGCGCTGGCTTTCAAGGCAAGGTCATAGACCCGCAGAGTTACCGAGTGCGCCTGATTATTATTATACTCAGTTCACAACATGGAAAAATTTTTATGGACTGGAGTAAACATATTTGTAAAAGCAGTAAAGCTCTATTGCTTTACTGCTTATTTTGATCTTTCAAGTAAATATGTAGACGCGGTATTAATGGCTCTACTTTGCTAACCACCTCTTTTCTACCAGCATAATCTCCCAACGGTTTAAACTTAAACGTATCAACACAGTTAATTAAGAAAACAGGCGAATGCGCGTGTAAATCTTTTCTGAGGGTCATTTCCGTACCGCTATTATTCGGGTTTTTAGGCTCGTTGAAGCGCAATTTTAAAATCGGTGTCGCAGGTGCTTTTCTAATTATGTTAAATAGCGTGTCACTTGAATAATGACAGATAAGCTTACGCTCTTCTTGAATATGAAGCGCAAAGCCTGCATGCGAATCCGTATTATTGCAATGGTTAGGTGCATACGCCAAAGAGCGGTCTATTTTCTCAATGACCTGCTGCTTAGTCAGTGTTTTAATTTGTGACTTATGTTCCCATGAAAAGCGAGCACTCAAAATATCCTTTTGAATAAAGACAGGGTGTGTTCGTGTTGCCATTGGAAATATGAGCCCTGGTTCAGTGTCGTGCACGATCTCAAATCGTTGATCAACTGATTTAGCCAAGCGGTGAATAACATCTTTAAGCTTTACCTTCTCTGCATTAAGGTTATCAAATAAAGTGGCCAACCTTTGCATATACGCAAAGTCGCATTGGACATTGATGAGGCCCGGTAATTTGATTGAATAGCGGGTTGATTCATTGTGTTGTGCGCGAAATTTACCGATATGCGTAATCGTCTTACGAATAGCCTCATTGCCGGTTTGGTGAATCACATCATACGGCGCATCTAAAAGAGCTTGTTGATGTTCATCATTAAATTTCAAACGAATGCGAGACTGTACCAAGCTTCGAGTTTTGGCTATGTCTTCAGTGATGGTAGGCAGGACGAATATATCAGCACCAATAGAGTCGGTATTTTCTTTAAGTGCGAAGGTTAGAGCATCGACAGCATTAAGCACTTCATTGTATTGAAACTTAAAATCGCCCCGCGTTGTTTTGATTAGTTGCTCCATAATGCCTCTTATTGCCCAATAATGACTACAACATGCATATATTATATACCATCTAATACACGCTCTGACACATTTTTGTATAATATTTAGCTTGGTTTACCCTGATAGCGTGTTTTATTTTCTTTCTATTTATTATTATTTTTTTATTTTTCTTAGGAGTACGACACAAGCGGCGTAGCAAAAAGGGTAAAGATATATCAAAAAAACAGCTACCCGAAGGGTTATGCTGTTTAACCCTGTCTTTCATGGTTATGTATGTTGTAGTCATATAGATAGAACCATTCAATTTCATTCCCTTAAGTTGTAACACTAGTTTACTCCTCCTACTTCACTACTTTAAACTTTACAGCACCCCTTTTTGGTATCTCTAATTTTTTAGCTTCTGTGTTAATCCCTTTACTATTCACCTATACACTAATTAAATGCTCATTGGAGTTTACATGCTTACCTCTATTCTCTCCGCATCGCTTATTATGGTGGCCACCAGCGTCAATCTTAATATTGATTCGGCTTTACCCACTGACAAACCAACTTTCCTGCATCACGAACAAGCGTTCATACTCTCATATGAACTTACCGATACGGATGTAGAGCTGACGTGGGATGTTGCTCCTGGTTATTATCTTTACCAAAACACCATGAAAGTAAATGAAATCACTAAAGACGCACTTCAATTTACCAGTACGCCCGTTTCAGCCCATGATGAGTATTTCGGTACCACTATGATTGTTAAAACACATGCTGCTGCCCACTTTGCAAAATCAGCCCTTAACCAATCTACGTTTACTGTTTCTTATCGCGGCTGTGCTGAAGCGGGTCTGTGTTACCCACCCGTTACTGTTGAAATTAACTTATAGGACACCCGAACATGTTTAAATCCCTCTCTATTATATCTTTAGCCCTATTAGCCTCTGCGTGTTCAAATACTATTGTCGTAGAAGAGCAAAAAAGTGTTGTTAAAGTGGCGACCAAACCTTACACACCCACTTATCATTTTGTCGAATTTGAGTTTGATTTAGCTGAACCACTCAATTTAGAACGTATGGCCAAGCAGCTTGCGCCACACATTGAGCACTTAACCGCTAACCCAAGCCATTTCGTTTTACTGCAAGGAGCTGGTGACGATACAGGCTCGTTTAATTATAATTTTAAGCTTGGAATGTCACGCGCTACATTTGTAGAAACATATTTACTCGAGCGCGGCGTTTTACAGTCTCAAATTAAAGTGAGCTCTGTGTCTAAAGCGAATAGCCACTTAAAACCTTACGCGCGCACCGTTCATTTAAGCTACTAATGGCACTCAGCCCTTTGAACCCCAACTGTGAGGGATCATTTACTGGTAAAATGTCATGATTAAGTGTCATAAGTTGGTACTTAATCATGGACAATCTTTTTTCTTATACCACTTATGGAGTGATTTAGCTGGGTTGTGTTATATTCCGCACGAATTTGAATCATTACTATTTATTTTTAGCGCCTTTTAAGTCTGTATTACCACTGTATTTAAAGTTCTTGAGGAGCCATAGTGACAATAATTAAACGCTTACCCATCGGGTTCTTATTTATATTCGGGGCGACTTCTCTCATTTTTTCTGCTGCTATTTGGTGTCAGTGGGATAATTTAAAAAAAATTCATGCTGAACGGCAATTATCCACTGTTACTAGGTTTGCAAGTAGTGTGGACTCGTTACTTAGTTCGCAAGAAATAATGATGTTGTTACTTGAACAGTCTATTGTTAGTGGCCAGAATCTAATTGATAGCGAAAAAATTGGAGGGAAATTTGAGGACCTTCTTAACGCTAACCCTGATATAGCTATGGTGGGAATTTCAAATCTGAAAGGTGAACCTCAATTAGTGAGGCCGTACATGGAGATAGACCCTCGCTTTAATTTATTGGATTATGACGAAACACGCGATAGCTTTTTAAACGCTTTAACTAGTGACCATATGGTGCTTGGCCGCACGTATCGTGTAGATGGGCAGCTTATTATCCCCTTACGTAAAACATTACGCTCAGAGTCCGGTGAGCCAGTGGCTATGATTGCAGTCGGGCTTAGAGTTAATGATGCAAGGCTGTTTAACAACCATCAGCATTATGCTGCCTACAACACGCTGACTATGTTACGCGATGATGGTTATCGCCAATTCATTTCCTCTTACTTTGATTTCCCCATTGCTTACACAAATAAGCCATTCGTTTTTTCTGAGAAAATAGGAAAATCTGTTCCGCTAGTTGATGCTATTGTTAACCAATACCCTTACAACAAAGAATCCTTTGAACCGTACCTTTATTACAACGAGCGCGCTCAAGTTGTTATAGCTCGACTTGATAGTTACGGTTTATGGTTCAAGTCCAGAATATTAGAAAGTGACATTATAACCCTCTTAATTGCACCTTTTTTGGTTCAGTTTTCACTTTTCATGGCCATAAATTTAGTTGCACTATACATTATTCGTTTATTGGCAGCTAAACAGCGACAAAGAGATGATGATTTATTATATCAAGCTCATCACGACGAGTAAACCACGCTACCTAACAGACAATACTTAAAGAAACACATACATAGATGGTTTAAATCTAACCAAAAAACATTTTCTATGATTTTAATTAATGTAGATCACTTTAAACTAATCAATGATAGATACGGGCATTTGTCTGGAGATAAGGTTTTACAAGAAGTGACTTCTCGACTCAAAAAATTGGAGCATAGTAATGAATTGCTTATTCGTTATGCCGGTGATGAATTTATTCTTTTAACAACTGACACTCATACATCAGAGCTTCGCCGTAAAGCTTCCATCTTCATTCAAGCAATAGGGTTACCCTATCAGATTGGTGAAAGTGAGATACGTCTAGGCTGTAGTATTGGCATTGCTAAAGCACCGGAACACGGGAAAACACTAACGTCACTTTTACGTTCTGCAAATATTGCTATGTATAAGTCCAAAAAAGAAGGCAATACTTTAAGTATCTTTTCCTTCAGCATGGCTCAAAGTTACATGAGTCGTCTTGAAATTGAAGAACGATTACGTAGAGCCGCAGAGCTTGAAAATTTTTACATAGTCTACCAACCTCAAGTAGACGAACAAAACAACCTATATGGTGTTGAAGCGCTTGTAAGGTGGGAAGATGAAAAACTGGGTTTCATACCCCCTGATAAATTTATTTCTATTGCTGAATATTGTGGCCTAATGCCAAAAATTGGTAACTATATTATTGATACGACATTAAAAGAGATGAGTGCATTGCAAAAAAGCTTAAATTTAAGCTTTCAAATAGCAATCAATGTTTCGGCTCAACAATTTACCCACATTGATTTTATTGCGAGGCTTAAACAGTCTATTAACCGCCACAATATTGACCCAAATCGAATTACAATTGAGATCACCGAAAGTCTTTTTATCGATGATATTGATAAAGTGCTCCCGATACTTAACGAGCTTCGCGGTGAAGGGATTTGTATTTCACTAGATGATTTTGGTACCGGTTATTCGTCTTTAAACTTGCTTCGTACGTTACCTATCGACGAGTTGAAAATAGATAAGAGCTTTGTAGATGATATTATGAATGATGTTCAATCGTTGAAAATGGTTCAAAACATTATTTCTATTGGTAAAAATTTAAACTTAACGCTGCTTGCTGAGGGCATTGAAACACTGGAACAGAAACAGAGCCTTATCGAGTGTGGTTGCGATTTGTTTCAAGGTTATTACTATTCAAAACCCTTAATCCTACATGATTTACAAAAGTACATTTCTGACATATCCAGAGAAATACCTTAACTCAGCTTACTTTAATAATTTGAGCTAATTCATCTTTTTTTGTTGAAGCTCAAATTATTAAAAGTATACACATTAGATAAATAAAATATAATTACTTGAGTGGCACTTGCATC
>NZ_PJBR01000074.1:0-25206 GCF_002863625.1 Pseudoalteromonas sp. MelDa3
AGCGTGTAGATAAACATGGCAACATTGTTTGGCTAGAAGCGTCATATAACCCAATCTCAAATGACGCGAATGAGCTTTATAAAGTGATGAAGTTTGCAACTGTTATCACTGATCAAGTAAATCAAGAAATTGCGATATCACAAGCTGCCGAAATTGCTTATAGCACCTCAACCCAAACTGATAAAAAAGCAGAGCAAGGCGCGAGCGTTATACAAGATACAGTCGCAGTAATGACTGAGCTGGCTATTAACATGGAGCAAGCTGCAAATGAAATTTCAGCGCTTGATCAGCAGTCGCAGCAAATATCAAGTATTGTACAAAGCATTAGTAGTATTGCTGAGCAAACAAATTTATTAGCATTAAATGCCGCAATTGAAGCGGCAAGAGCTGGCGAGCAGGGACGAGGCTTTGCTGTGGTTGCAGACGAGGTTCGATTGCTTGCATCGCGTACCTCAAAAGCAACAGAAGAAATTGTAGAAGTTGTACAGCGCAACCAATCACAAACCCAAAATACGGTGGCTGTAATAGAAAAAGGTAAAGAGAAGGCAGAGCAAGGCTTGGCGTTATCTAAAGAATCTGGTGAAGTGATGCAAGAGATCCAACAAGGTGCACAAGAAGTTGTAAATGCGATTGGACAATTTACCAGTGAACTTAAAGCTAACGGTTAGATTAGCTTCGTCCTTATTCTAAAGCGGGCACTTTCAATGGTATCCGCTTTAATCTTACTACCCTCAATATATCCCTTGAAACCCATCTAATAATTTCAAATATAACAACTATACCTCTATTAACTCATTAATCAGTATGAAATAAGTTTCTTCTCTTCCCTAAATGATAATAAGTTGTTGCATTTTTGTTCGTTGTTCCTAATACTAGAGTCTGTTGATCTTTAAAGGTTGAATTTGCAGCAGTCTGTTTGGTATTTAGGCAAGGCAGAGCCTATGTAGTGTGGTTGTTCCCCATAAATAGGCGATAACGTAGCATTAATGCCAAACAGACGCTGCCCAAAGGGTACTTTCTAGAGGCTATTTACTCTTTGTTGCTCGGTTTTTACTTATTCTTAAATGGATGTAAGCCAGTAGAGTAACGCAGGAGCAGTTACCGAGCCCACTAGGTTACAAATCTCGCGCCGTGATTAAATAGCCTCTAGTTTGAACAAATTTTAATCCGCAAAGAGCAACAGACCCTAGTGAACACCTAAGCTGACAAGCTTATGTAAACCAACATGAATACCTTAAATGATAATAAAATATTAAGTACACAACATTAAGGAATTGTATGAACAACACAAAGCGCACACACAAATTAATTAAGCCAAGCCACCTAATTGGTGCGGGGTTAGCTATGTTAATGAGCTTTTCTGCAGCGAGTAAAGACTACAAAATTATATTAATTCATGGGTTACAAACTTCGCAAATAACAAATAAGTCTGGTAGTGATATAATCAATGATGGTGAAACATATTGGCAATCGTACTGGAATAATCGTGCAGATGAGCGAATTGATTGGCCTGCTTATGAACGTATTGAAGGTAAAATTGCTACCGATTGGGTGTGGCCAAAGCTAAAGCAAATTTCACGCTCTAATTTATGCAGTGATGGCTGTGTATTTGTAACACATTCAACAGGAGACTTAGTTGCACGCCATATTATTGATAATCAAGAAAACTGGTTAGAAAACGAAGGCTTAGAGCCGCTTAATATTGTTGCTACGTTTGATTTAGCAGGCGCGGGTGGTGGAAGTGAGCTGGCTGACGTAGCTGTTAGTGCTTTAACTGGCGCATCATGGAACTTTGCGGTCGATGCAGCACTCAAGTGGTGGCTAGGAAGTGATGTAACCGAGGCCGTTGGTGTATTACACGATTTAAAAGTGAATAATGCACGTAAAATATCTCCATTTCCTGATGCACGTACACCTCGTTTACGCTTTGTTGCAGATGGAAATGCATATTTGGGTTTAACGGGGGGTTTTTTAAAAGGCAATGATGATTCGGTTGTTGCATCGCACTCTTCATGTGGTGCCAGTTCGGCTGGCTCGTTTGGAAGTTGTAGCAGCAGTATTGATACAAATGGCCATTTAAAATCGCAAGGTGATGCAGTAAGTAGCTTTATGCCAAACCATTATCCAATGATGATGAGTGACAGTTATAGCCATAACGAAATACATAACGCGCAGCGAAAAGGTAATGTAACAATAGCCATGAATAACGTAAATGTGGAAGGTGACACTGTAGGTTTTAATACGTTTGATAAAACTACAGGTAGTTGGTTTTGGAAAAAACAATATCGTTATATTAAGGATTCAAATAATTTAAGCGCATCAGCACTTATTTATAATGTGATTCCATAACATACAAGGCGTGTAGTTAAAAACTATACGCCTTATAAAAGATTGAAATATAAAAATGAAAAAATTTTATGTCGTTGCTTTAATTATTAGCACTATTTTATTCTCGCTATGGTTTACAGGTAAAAATGATGCTCATAAAGTTGCTGAGCCAATAAAACCTCAGGTTAAACACAGTGCGAGCGTAGCTGATTTATCGCCAGTAAAAGTGATCCCTATAGATGTACCTACAGCAAAAAAAACACAATCAAAAAAACAAATCGCGTTTAATGAAGACTTAACAAAAGCAGCGCAGCAAGTGGTTATGCAATATGAAAGTGCACTTAAATTTCCTCCTTATTCTCAGCCATTGAGTCCATTAGATGAAGACCGATTAAAGCCAAATCAATTCTACCCGGTATCGAGCCCTATTGATGAAAGTGGCGATGCTTTAACGTTAAGTCTTAAGCAATATCGTTTTGTATACCCAGAAGAAATAACAATAAAGATAAGCGCTCAAGGGCTTGGAAAAGTGGTCGTTGAGCTTGCAAATACAGATACAAAAGAAGTGTTAAATACCCATACAGGCAATGCGCGTGACGGTGAAGCAATTATTACATTTAAAGAGGATGAAGATTACCCTCGTAGCTTACAAGTGTTTGTAGAGGGTGATGTTGCCGGTAAAAAAGTTCCCGTAGTTGCACAAATTCAATATATGCCGCCTAGTGCAACTTTAACAGGTTTTGAAACTGCTTATGCACAAAACGAAAACATGATTTTGCCAGCTAACATAGCGGTAGTAAAAAGTGGTTTGTATCGTGTTAGGGCTAATTTATACAGTGGCGATACACCACTTGCTCATTTAGTATCTAAAGAGCGGTTAGCACAAGGAAGCCAAACACTTAATTTGAAAGCCCACTGGTCGGTATTACCACAAGGCATTACAGATATGCGCTTAAGCGACTTTGTTATTGAGAGAATGTCGCCAAGCCCAGGTGAGCGAAACAGCTTTGGGAATAGTGAAATAAGTCATTTTGATATTAACGATTTTTCGTACGATAGCTTGCAGCAATTACCATATCAGGCTAATGCACAAGAAAAGTTAAGTTTGGAATTTTTACAAGGCTTAGCTGAGAGTTAAAAATAGAACGCAATGCTGAATTGGAAAATTTAAGAGGGTTGTACATAAATACAACCTCCTTAAATTTGTTAGCTTAGATTTATAGTAACTACACTTGGCGCTTCTTGTTCATCAAGCTCATTAGCAACAGGCACTTTAGGAATATCTGGTTTATCAAGGGCTATATCGCCACCATCAATTACTTCACCTGTTTGTAAGTTTTTAAAATCAAACAAGTCGGCGTCAGCTAAATGTGAAGGCACTATGTTTTGCATTGCTGTAAAAATGCTTTCAATACGACCCGGGTGCTCCGCATCCCATTTAGCGAGCATTGTTTTTGTATGTTTACGCTGTAAGTTTTCTTGCGAACCACATAGGTTACACGGAATGATAGGGTAACCTTGTACAAATGCGTATTGGCTTATGTCGCTTTCTTTACAGTATGCAAGTGGGCGAATAACCATATGCTCGCCGTTATCACTCATTAATTTAGCCGGCATACTTTTTAGCTTTCCGCCGTAAAACATATTTAAAAACAATGTTTCAATCATGTCGTCACGGTGATGACCAAGGGCTATTTTAGTAGCCCCTAGCTCTTTTGCTGTGCGGTATAAAATACCACGACGTAAGCGTGAGCAAAGTGAACACGTTGTTTTACCTTCGGGGATAATATCGGTAACAATACTGTAAGTATCTTCTTCTACAATTTTGTATTCAACATTCAATTTATCAAGATACTGGGGTAAAACATGCTCAGGAAAATCAGGTTGTTTTTGATCAAGATTTACAACAACGAGATCAAACTTTATAGGTGCTACACGTTTTAAATGTTGAAGCATTTCAAGCATTGTGTAGCTATCTTTGCCGCCAGAAAGGCATACCATTATACGGTCACCCTCTTCAATCATATTGAAGTCCATAACGGCTTGACCAGTTTGGCGACGTAAACGCTTTTGCAGCTTATTTAAGTTAAATTGAGCTTTAGCTTGATCTGAGTGTGACAATTACGCCCCCTAGTAAAACAATACAGCAAAGTTATTTGCTAAAAATAAAGGGGCGTATTATACCCAAACCACCTGAATATGCGAGTTTAGGATGTAATTAAAATTGATTTAAACATGCCTTATTAACACGTAAAAATAACTCGCTTATAACTTGTACATAAGGCTTAAAATTAATCCTTTGCCATAGGGCTCACGTAACCATCGGGTTTGAGTGCCAGTACATCACAGTCTAGGCTATCAATTACATGCTCTGCTGTATTACCTACAAGAGCGGCACTTAAGCCCGTGCGACCTACGGTACCAATAACAACTAATTCGCTATTTAACCGCTTCGCTACATCAGGGATTACATCCTCTGGCAGGCCTTCTTCAATAAAACATTGCTCTGGGTTTAAATTAAACTCTGCAGCAAGTGCATTGGTTGATTCATGATGATGCTTTTTAACTGATTCGTTATAAAGTCCTGGGTTAAACTCAGGAATTTCGATGGCAATATTAATAGGAGTTGCAGGGTAGGCATTAACTAAATTAAGTTTTGCGTTGGCAAGTTCACATAAATATTGTGCGTCTTTAATAACGCGTTTATTAAGTGCTACATGTTCTTCGTTTTCACTAACCGCATTTACAGCAGCTAAAATATTACCGTTTGCTGGCCATGCCATTTCTTTTACAAATAATACCGGAGCTGGGCATTTGCGTACTAAGTGCCAATCGGTCGGGGTAAAAATAACTGATTTAAGTGCACCATGTTGATGTGTGCCTTTAATTACTAAATCGTACTTTTCATCAATTACAGTATCGATTATGGCTTCGTAAGGACGATTATGCCAAACCACTTGGGTTTCAATATTTATATCTTTGTAAGGGGACACTAAATCGTTTAGCCATAGCTGGCGATCTTTTAGTACGGCATCGCGCATTGCTTCGCGTTCATCGCCAGATAGCATAGTTGTCATTTCGTAAGAGAAGTCGTAAACCGTCATAAAGGCGGTAATACTTGCGCCAGATTTTTTAGCTAAATCTATTGAACGTGCTAAACCGTGTTGATCATCTTTGGTGGGGTCAATAACCGCAATAATGCGTTTAATAGTGTTCATATGCTACTCCATTTACCTAACGGGTGTACATTTAGTGTAACGTAAATATAAAACAGATAAAGGGGTAGCATATAAATTGTTGTTCTAAATCAAACTATTTAATTTAGCGAGGCTTAACTATCGCCGCTGTTTTAGCCAAGGCATCATTATCTAAAATTGTAATAAATTTACCCTCTACTTTAATTAAGTCAGCTTTTTGAAAACGACTCAATAAACGGCTAATGGTTTCTACTGTTAGACCTAAGTAATTACCAATTTCACCGCGAGTCATCGTAAATCTAAATTCTTTACGCGAAAAACCACGCTCACCAAAACGCTCCGACAAGTTATAAATAAAACTAGCTAAGCGTTCCTCTGCTGATTTTTTATTGAGTAATAGCAGCATTTCTTGATCGTATGTAATTTCACTGCTCATTAAGCGCATTATTTGTTGGCGAAGCTTTGGTAATTTTCCTGATAGTTCATCAAGAGTATCGAATGGGATTTCGCACACCATTGACGTTTCAAGTGCTTGCGAAAAACTGGGATGAGTCATTTTACTTATTGCGTCAAAACCAACTAGGTCGCCCGCTAAATGAAAGCCGGTAATTTGCTCATCACCTCGCTCCGATAACGTGTACGATTTAAATGAACCAGAACGAACCGCATAAATAGCCTGTAAAGGTGCACCTGATTCAAATAGATAGTCGCCTTTATGGAGTGGTTTTTTTCGCTCAATAATTTCGTCAAGCTTGTCCATTTCTTGGCCATTGAGTGAAAATGGCAAACACAATTGACTAATACTGCAGTTATTACAGCTAATAGCACAATTACCTTTAGCGCGACTTTGAGAGAAATCCATAATTTAATCCGTTTGATTTTTATACACGACTGCAAAATAACCTTAAAGGTTAATAATGCGAATAGATTAATGTACCAGTTTGTCAGTTGCAATAATCAATAAGTAGATACCATACCAAATTATAACACTGCCTAATACAATTCGGGTCCATGGATGGTTAATAATAGTATTTAGTTTTTGTGCGGTAACGCCTAATGTGATCATCGCGGGAAAAGTACCCAAAGCAAAGCAAAGCATAACTAAGGCACCGTCAAGGGCACTTGGGCTAGTCATCGCCCATGTAAGCGCTGAGTATACAAGTCCACAAGGCAGCCATCCCCACAAAGCACCGTAACCTAGGGCTTTAAAAGGAGAGTTAATAGGCATTAAATATTTATTTAGTTTAACAATGTGTTGCCACACCAAGGTTTTACCTATTCTCTCTAACCATTGCAAAGTAGGGCCCAAGCGCATTATATACACGCCAACGAGGAGCATAAAAATAGCTGCAATGAACGAAAGTACTAAAGAGAAGGAGGTGTTTTGCCTTGCAAATTGGCTGCTAATACCAGCAACAAGTGCACCTGCAACCATATAGCTCAGTGCACGTCCAATATTATAAGCAAATGAATAGGTAAATGTTTTACGTTTGTCACTTGCCAGTTGTAATGAGCTTGCAATACCACCACACATAGCAATGCAATGACCGCTACCGATTAGCCCCATTAAAAATGCGCTGGTATAAAGAGGGTCAATCATTACTTTTTTTATGTTGCTCTTTGTCATCTTCAAACAAAATACTATGACCTTGCTTGTTTAAATCCGAAAACTGCTCGCTTTTTACGGCCCAAAAGAAAACACCAATAGCAATAATGACGAACAAAATGGCGATAGGGATCAAAATGTAAATTATGCTCATAACTTTAATAGCCTTAGTGAATTACTAATCACAATAATTGAGCTGGCAGACATGCCAATAACAGCCATCCAAGGAGCAACTAAGCCCAACGCTGCCAGTGGTAATATTGAAGCATTATACAATAAAGACAGCGCAAGATTTTGCTTAATAATACGTCTGGTTTGTTTTGCTACATTAAGTAAGTGACCAATGGAGGCTAAATCGCTATTAAGAAGCACTACATCGGCGCTATTTTTTGATATGTCTGCACCGGTTTCCATAGCAATAGATAAGTGCGCACTAGCAAATACCGGGCTGTCGTTTACACCATCACCTACCATTGCAACGACTTCATTTTGTGAAGACCATTGCTCAACGGCGGTTTGCTTATCTTGTGGAGAACATCCAAATTGCACACTTTCAAGTTTAAGTTGCTTTGATACTTTTAGCCCAGCATCTGACGCGTCACCGGTTAACATGTGACAGGTTAAGTTTTGCGATTGAAGTGAGTCTATGAGCTTTTTAGCATCGCTTTTTACTTTATCAACAAAGTAAAAACGTGCAACAACTTGCTTATTTATATACAAGCTCGCTTGTGCATTTGATTTTTTGCTATTAAACCAACCACTTTTACCAATTGCGTAATGATTAGTTGCATCTTGTGCGCTAATTCCCAGCCCTGGATGTACTTCAACGTTATTAAGACTGCGGTGAGCTGGCGTAAACTCATCAAATGCACTGGCGATAGGGTGCTCAGAATAACGCTCTAGCATGGCGGCTATATCTAGCACTTGCGCTTTTGTATATTGTTTATCGATTATATCTACTTCATCAAGGCTAAATTTACCTTGCGTAAGCGTGCCTGTTTTATCAAATGCAAATAAAGTAATTTGTGAGAGCGTTTCGAGCACATGCGCTTGTTTTATTAATACGCCTTTGCGAGTAAGCGTTGCCACCGCACATGTAAGCGCGGTAGGTATAGCTAAACTCAGGGCACACGGGCAGGTAGCAACTAAAACCGAAATAGTGATCCAAAATGCGTGTTCAGGATCAATTTGGTACCAACCAATAGCTGTAAGTGAAGCAAATATAAGCAGGCACGCTATAAACCATTGCGCAACTTTATCTGTAATTTCAACCAGTTTAGGGCGCTTGGTTAATGCGTTGTGTTGCAAGCGTATAATTTGATTTAAAAGTGTATTTTGACCAATTTTATTAATTTTTATTTCAATAACGCCGTCGTGGTTAACGCACCCGGCATAGACATTATGGCCAATAAACTTTGTAACGGGTTGATGTTCCCCCGTCATCATTGATTCATCAACCGTAGTTTTACCTTTAATAAGCTCGCCATCGGCAGGAATTGTTTCGCCGGCTTTAATAAGTACTACGTCATTAAGTTTTAGTTTTTTGGCTGCAATTATAAGCTCTTCGCCACTTTCGTTAATGGTGCGGGCTGTTAATGGTAATAATTTTTGTAAATTGGCAGTAAACTCGCTGGCTTTTAAACGCGCTCTAAATTCAAGATATTTACCTAATAACAGTAAAAAGGTAAACATGCATACAGATTCAAAATACACTTCGCCGACTTGCATAAATGTGGCGTAACAACTTGCACCAAATGCGCCAAAAATAGCCAGTGATACGGGTAAATCCATATTGAGCTGTTTTGCTTTTAATCCATTTATAGCATTGGTTAAAAAGGGCAGTGCGCTATATAAAATAACCGGAGAGGCCAGTACCAAGCTGATCCATCTAAAATACTGCTCAAAGTTACTGTCCATGCCTGAAAACATGCCAAAGTACATGGCGAACGCAAACATCATTACTTGCATGGTCATTAAGCCTGCAACACCTAAGCGGCGAATATAGGCTTTGGCAGTTTGTTGTTTTTGCTGAGCTTCAATATCTGATTGAAATGGATAGGCTTTATAACCAATTTTAGCCAAAGAAGTAATAACTTCACTCAATGGGGTGTTGGTTTTGTCCCATTGAATCATCGCGCGGTTGGTGGATGTGTTTACATCAACACGCTTAACTGAGGTTAAATTTAAGAGTTGTTTTTCTATAAGCCATGCACAAGCGGCACAGGTTATACCTTCAACGCTCAATAATACCTCTGAGATATCATCGTTAGTGGCTATAAATTCGTCTTGAATGTCTTCGTTGTCATAACTTTTTATAAATGCGAGTTGTTCAGGTACCAGCTGTTCGACCTTTCCAGCACGAACCGTTCGGTATTTATAATAATCGGTCATACCTTGATCAACAATATTTTGCGCAACAGCTTGGCAGCCAATGCAACACATTGGCTGGGCAATATCGTCAATTATAACGTTTGCGCTAAATCCGTTTGGCACACTTTCAAGGCAATGAAAGCAAGAGTTAGACATAGTTATTACTACTTATAATTAGGAGTAACTAAAACGGTTTGTTCAGTTGGTAACGTTATATTTTCTTTCATTTTCCAACTGCCATCTATAGGCTCAATAAATACTGAATAGGCACCTGGTGTGTACTTATCAAGTAGTGCTGTAAATTCTTGATTCGCATTAGGGGTTAGAGTAGCGGTAAAATCATGTGCTTTAATTGTGCGGTGGTAAAAAGAGAGTTTTAATACATGCACATTGCTGCTGTCGCCTTTTGTAAATTTAAAGCTTACGCGCTCATTGCTTACATTTAATCCGCCATGCAGATAAAGCGCTTTTGCTTTTTCAAACTTAGTAAGTTCTAAGTTGATTGCTTTACCTTTTTTGTAGTAGTCGTCAACAACCATATCTGGACCATTACCTATTGCCGTAATAAATAAGCTAATACAGCCAATAATGGCAACTAACGGAAAAAAGATTAAAAACCAAGGCCAAAAATTTTTATACCACGGAGTAGGTTGCATAGTGTCTCTAAAATTAGTTTAGGAAGCGTTATTTTATAGGAATTATACGTAAAAGACTAAAAAAAAGCCTCACAGTGGAGGCTTTTTTGATCTGGATTAATCTATTGAATTAAATAAATTAATTTATAAACATTTTATTAACTGCGTGCTTATTTATCTTGCGATAAACTGTAAACATAGGCAGTTAATAAGTGAATCTTATCTTCACCTAAAATGTCTTTCCATGCAGGCATTACACCGGCACGGCCGTGGTCAAGTGTTTCTTCAACAGCACGTTGAGAACCACCATATAACCAAATGTTATCAGTCAGGTTAGGCGCGCCAAACGGTAGGTTATGTGCAACCGACCCTTTACCGTCAGCACCATGACATGCGGCACACATTGCAAACTTAGCGGCACCTGCGTCTGCGTCTTTTTGGTTAACAGTACGACCAGAAAGACTCAGCACATGTGCTGTCATTTCTTTAACGCCTTGTTCGCCAAGAGCAGGACCCCAAGCTGGCATTGCTGCAATACGACCATAAAGAAGTGTTTCTTTAATTTTGTCAGGTGTTCCGCCATATAACCAATCTTTATCAGTTAGGTTAGGGAAGCCAGTACCACCACGTGCATCAGAGCCATGACATTGCGCACAGTTTTGTGAAAATAAACGCTGACCAATTTCAATGGCTACTTGGCCATCTGTTTGCTCATGTTTATTACCATTATCAAGCGCTACTTGCTGCGCTGCATCACCTTCAAATTTAGAGTTAACTAAATCTAAAACTGGTACTTGTGCAAGTTTATTAAAAATAGGACCAAAGCGTTCTTCTGCAGCTTCGTACTCTTTATCAAGTTTTACAAAGCGACCATCCGCTTTTGCCTCTGCAACTGCTTTTTTAGATTCAGCTAAAGAGGTAATACCTTGATTAGAACTAGTCCATTTACCTAAACCTTCCCAGTTGCCTAAACCTGGGTAAGCTGCAAGGTAATATACTGACCAAATGAAAGTTGCGAAAAACATGTAAGTCCACCATTTTGGTAGTGGATTATTTAGCTCTTCAATGCCGTCAAATTCATGTCCACAGCTTTCACCTTCTTTTACGCCAGCATAGTTTTTTAAGTTCCAAACTAATAAGCCAAAGATGATGCATAAGCATGCAAGGGTTAATACAATAACCCAAATACTCCAAAAGCTAGTCATTTTTCAGACTCCTTTTCCTCGTTAGAGAGCGTGTTGTCATGTTTTTTTTCATCTTCAAAAATGGCATTAGCAGCGCTGTCAAAACGAGTTTTGCTTCGCTTGCTATATGCCCATGCAACAATCACAATAAACAATACTAAAATTACCAGAGTCAAAATACCTCTGTATGTTCCGTAATCCATAATTTTTTACTTCAAGTGGGTACCAAGTTGCTGTAAATACGCGATGAGAGCTTGGATTTCTGTTGCGCCTTTGCCATCATTCATAGCATTAACTTTATCAACATCTGCTTGAAGCTCTGCATCATCGCCATAACCTAAACCCGGATGTTTTGGGTTTTCTGGGTTAATAGCAAAAGTATCACGGAAAAGTTGTAGTTTTTTCAGAGTAAGGCTTGTATCAACCGTATTCTCTGCTAACCAAGGAAAGCCTGGCATGTTTGACTCAGGAACCACAGCACGTGGATCAACTAAGTGAGCATAATGCCAATCATCCGAGTAGCGCTTACCAACACGAGCCAAGTCAGGACCAGTACGTTTAGAACCCCATAAAAACGGATGATCCCATACTGATTCGCCTGCTACAGAGTAGTGACCATAACGCTCAACTTCATCACGAAAAGGACGAATCATTTGTGAGTGACAGTTAGAACAACCTTCACGCACGTAAAGGTCGCGGCCTTCCATTTCTAAAGCGTTAAGAGGGCGTAAACCCTCCACTGGTTTAGTTGTATCGTCTTGAAACATTAGCGGAGTGATCTCAACTAACGCGCCAAAGCTAATAGCAAAAACAGTCAGAATAGCCATAAGGCCAACGTTCTTTTCTACTATTTCATGTTTGTTTTGTGAATTTTTCTTGCTCATCATCTCACTCCGTTATGCTAATTGTGCTTGCGCGTCTAGTTTCAGAGATTCTTTCTCAGCTGAAATAGTGCGGTAAACGTTATAAGCCATAACTAACATACCCGTTACGATGAATACACCGCCTACAAAGCGCATGATATAGAAAGGATGCGACGCTTCTAAAGACTGCACAAAGCTGTACATTAATGTACCGTCAGCATTCACTGCACGCCACATTAGACCTTGCATTACACCTGAAATCCACATTGCAACAATGTATAAAACAACACCTACAGTGTGTAACCAGAAGTGGGTATTAACCAATTTAACGCTATACATACGACCTTGCGCGAATAGCGCAGGAATTAAGTGGTAAATAGCACCAATTGAAATCATAGCAACCCAACCTAGTGCGCCTGAGTGTACGTGGCCGATTGTCCAATCTGTGTAGTGAGATAACGCATTTACAGATTTAATTGCCATCATTGGACCTTCAAACGTAGACATACCGTAGAAAGACAATGAAACAACTAAGAAGCGTAGTACTGGATCAGTTCGTAGTTTATGCCACGCGCCAGATAGCGTCATAATACCGTTGATCATACCACCCCAAGACGGTACGAATAGGATAATAGACATAACCATACCTAAACTTTGCGTCCAATCAGGAAGCGCTGTGTAGTGAAGGTGATGAGGACCAGCCCAGATATATAATGAAATTAGAGCCCAAAAGTGAACTACCGATAAACGGTATGAGTACACTGGACGACCTGCTTGTTTAGGTACAAAGTAATACATCATACCCAAGAAACCAGCAGTAAGTAGGAAACCTACAGCGTTATGACCGTACCACCACTGAACCATCGCATCTACGGCACCTGCATAGATTGAATATGATTTAGTTAACGAGACAGGCACTGCCATACTGTTTACAATATGAAGTACTGCAACAGTGATAATAAAGCCAGCGTAGAACCAGTTAGCAACATAAATATGCGACACTTTACGCTTAATTAAAGTACCAAAAAATACAACTGCGTAAACAATCCAAACCACAGCGATTAAAATATCGATTGGCCATTCAAGTTCTGCATATTCTTTTGAGCTAGTAATACCTAACGGTAGCGTTATTACTGCTAATACTATAACTAGCTGCCAGCCCCAAAAAGAAAA
Organism: Pseudoalteromonas sp. MelDa3; assembly: GCF_002863625.1. Lineage (NCBI taxonomy): Bacteria > Pseudomonadati > Pseudomonadota > Gammaproteobacteria > Alteromonadales > Pseudoalteromonadaceae > Pseudoalteromonas > Pseudoalteromonas sp. MelDa3. The sequence continues at coordinate 13,357 of NZ_PJBR01000074.1, forward strand.
GGCGGCGAGTTTGTCTGAGAAAAGACGCGTTTGACAAGTACGTTGTACGACGTAATAAGACGTCGCAAAAAGTGCACTGGTACCAAATGCGAAAATTACTGCGTTCGTGTGTAACGGACGTAGTCGAGAGTAAGTTAACCATGGTGTATCAAAGTTAAGTGCTGGCCAAGCTAATTGGGCAGCAATCAGAACCCCAATACTCATGCCAACGATGCCCCAAATCACTGTCATAATAGCGAATTGGCGTACAACCTTATAGTTATACTCAGTTTGTGATGCTACTGTTTGGCTCATTTTCTGGCTTCCGCTGCAATAAATGCGTTTAGAAATGAATTACCCACCTTTAAAAGTGGGGCCTACTATTTTCTCAAGCGTGTTATCTAAAACTTTCAATACATGAAAGCTTCAGAAAAAAAACTTGAGAAACCCTTATTTTTTGCGGGTGAAATGATAAATTTTTTGGCCTAAAAAAGATAGGTCAATTACATAAAATTATGACATCAATCAATGTTTGTGAGCTTGTTGTTTATTTTTTGATACAGTTTGTGCCTAATTTGGCTTAATAGTAACACTCGCACTTGTTATTTGCAGTCGCGATTATTAGTATTTGTTTTTCTTTAGTGCGAAATTGTTATGCTTATATATAGATTAAGTTTATTCACGGCGGTATTTTTTTTATTAACAGCATGTGATTTTTCCAAAAATACAGATGAAAAGTTTCTAGAAAATGCCACATGCTCAGCCAATTTGCCTTGTACTTTTTCAAATGATGTTAAAGTATGGTTAAGCGAGAAAACCCTTTCTCCCGAAACTCCATTTACTATTCTTAGTGATTTACCAACAAACCTTACAATTGAAGATGCCAAGCTTAAAGGCATTACTATGTATATGGGTTACATTCCTCAGCAATTTAAAAAACATAATGGCCTTTGGCAAAGTGATACCATGGTTGGCATTTGTTCTGAGCAAAATATGCTCTGGAATTTAGAGCTAACAGTCAAAGATAATACAACCTCTTTAATACAAACACTCAATTACTCTTTTTATGTAACGTATTAAAGTTGCGACTGCAAACTCTTGCATACAGCTTACATTTTTGATGTGAGTTCGTTTTCTTATACATACGATTATTTGAGTGACAAGATCAATAAAATTGCCTTTTTCGGTTTTGATACTGATAAAACCTCAACAGTGAATAAGTGCTCTCAAAAAGTTCAACTTTAATTGCGACTGAATAAAAAATCTAATCAAAAACCCTTCCAAAGAGGTTAAATAAGACTATTTAAGCACCAAGTATGCATAAATATGGTTATTAATTAACATTTAGTTTTGCGGTTTTAATAATGTGCTGTGATTAAGTTGTTAATTTGTCTGTTTTTGGTACACGGCTCAATTAATTACATTTGATTACAAAGTGAATCACTTTGGTTTCAGGTGTGTTTCTAATGTTTCTTTATTTTACCAGGTTACTGTTTTTTAAATGTATTTATTAATTAACACTGAAACATAATGCAACCTATGTACCCAATATGGTTATTTTATTTTATTGCTTAGCATAAATTAAACTGCCGTTAAGTTTTCGTTCAGTTAAATGCGCCTAAGTTGCCCACCTGACTCACTATTCTAATAAAAAGTGAGCATTACCAATAAAGGTAAATTTCCAACAAGTAGGGTTCTTTCATGAAAAAATCAACTCTTGGTTTAGCTGTAATCGCAGCATTTCCAATGTTCTCAAGTGTGCAAGTTCTAGCTGCTGAAGACTCAGCACAAGCAATCGAAAAAATTCAAGTAACGGGTTCTCGCATTAAGCGCGCAGATATGGAAACCGCTAGCCCAGTTACTATTATCGGTGCTGACGATATCGCTGCTTCAGGCGCTGTATCAGTAGATTCTGTACTACAAAAAATGACCGCTACAGGCGGCGCAATGACAAACCCAGGTATCAATAATGGTTCTGGAGGTAATGCATCAATTGATTTACGTGGTTTAGGTTCACAACGTACTTTAGTACTTGTAAACGGCCGCCGTATGATCAACTCAGGTACAGGCGCAGCTTCTACAGTTGATTTGAATACTATTCCGGTATCTATGATCAAGCATATTGAAGTACTTAAAGATGGCGCATCTGCTGTTTATGGTACTGATGCTGTTGCAGGTGTTGTGAATATTATCTTAAAAGATAACTTTGAAGGCCTAGACCTTAATGTTAAATCAGCAATCACTACTGAAGGTGATGCAGATGAAACGTCTTTTGATATTACGATGGGTGGTAACTTCGGTCGTGGTAACGTTGTAATTGGTTTACAGTACACTGACCGTGGCGATGCTTCTCAGGCTGATCGTAGCTTTTCTGATTGTCCATTAACTGAAGATGGCGATGGAAGTGCTCCTTACTGCTCTGGTTCTCCTTATACCCCTAATGGCCGTGTTTGGTCAGGTGATGAATCTTTGCAAGGTCAAGCTGATAATGGCTGGCACGACTATGGTACTAGTGATGCTTACAACTATTCGCAATCTAGTTACTTATACACGCCAATGCGCCGTTTAAACCTTACAGGTATTGGTAGCTTTGATTTAACTGATGAGACGCGTTTATACTCTGAGTTTACATACTCAAAACGTTGGTCAGAGCAGCAATTAGCACCTCAACCAGTATGGTTCGACTTTGACTACGCTGAGTGGATGGGTGATTCTTTAATCGACCAAAATATTAATTACGGTGATGAAGTTTCTTACGGTCGTCGTATGGCTGACACTGGTACACGTGATTCATCTCAAGTAGTTGATACAGTTCGTTCTGTTATCGGTGCTGCAGGTTATTTAGATAACGGTTTAGAGTGGGATACATCAGTTATTTTTGGTCGTAATGACTCAGTAGATCGCTTAAGCAACCTTCACAATATGGGTTCAATTCAAAGCGAAATTGAAGCTGGTAACTTTAACCCACTTTCACAAGCTTCATGGTCAAGCAGTAGCTTTAGTGACTATGTTTATACTGAGCAAAACTCAGGCGGCAGTCAATTATTTATGATTACAGCTGCGCTTTCTGGTGAGTTAATGGAAGTACCTGCGGGCTTTGTAGGTTTTGCTGCAGGTCTTGAACGCCGTGAAGAAAAAGCATGGTACACACCAGATTCAATCACTTCACAAGGTCTTGCAAATGACCCACGTGTTGACGCAACAAGCGGTCGTTTCGATGTGAACGAAGCATACCTTGAGCTTGCTATTCCTTTAGTTGCAGATGCTTATCTTGCACAAAATGTAGAATTAAGCGCTGCTATCCGTGCTTTTGATTACAGCACATTTGGTTCTGATGAAACGTGGAAACTTGGTTTAACTTGGCGTGTAAACGATGAATTAATGCTTCGTGGTGTTCGTTCTACAGCTTTCCGTGCTCCTACAGTTGCTGAGTTATACTCAGGTGATTCTCCATCTTATGAGCAAGTTATCTTCACCGATGCACAAGATCAGGCTGAAGTAACCGTTGGTGGTAATGACCAATTAACACCTGAATTAGCTGATACAGTTACCGTTGGTGTAGTTTACGAACCAGAATGGTTTGAAGGTTTCTCAATGACGTTAGATTACTACGACATTGAAATCGAAAACGCTATTTCTACAGTAAACAACCAATACATTGTTGATTCATGTCTTGCATCAGATGGCTCTTTAGCGAATCAATCAACAGCACTTTGTAGTTCAGCAAATATCGATTTTAATCAAAGCACAGGTCGTATCTCGTTTAATAACCAACTACAAAACGTAGGTTATGAGCAAACAAAAGGTTATGACTTAAACTTAAATTACAAATTTGATTTAGCTGGTCTTGCTTGGAATACGTCATTAGATGTTACTTACCTTGACGAGTACACTGTTGATGTTATTGAATCAAACATTGATTACGCTGGTTTAATTACTTCTGGTATAGGTGGTTATGCTGACGTAAAAGCAAACTTTGAGCTAGATGTTAAAGGTGATGCTTGGTCTGCTAACTACAAAGCACGTTACATTGCAGGAATGGATAGCTACAGCTGTTTAGGTAAAGAATCTACATGTTATGCACCAACAACACCATCTGTTGTTTACCATGATGTGAGCGGTTCGTACTTTATCAGTGACATGGTTTCGTTAACTGCGGGTGTAAATAACTTATTTGATAAGCAACCACCATACTACTCAGGTAACAACGATTCTAATACTGACCCGTACACATATGATGTACTTGGCCGTCGTGTATTTGCTGGTGTAAACGTTAAATTTTAACTAGCACATTAATCGTATTAAGGCTCAGTATTTACTGAGCCTTTTTTATTGAACAAAACAAAGGAGACAAGTACACTAAAACGATATTTTAGAAGGAGAACTGATTGTTAAAACAAGATGAAAACTTATCTTTTGTCATTGAACCAGAGCTAACTCCTCGTTCTGAACAGCGCATAGATCTGTATTTTTCTATCCCTAATGAAATGGGGATTAATCCGCAAACGCTTACCGAAGAATCTTACTTTAATAACCACTTTAAATCGCATTTAGCCTACAATGCTAACAATATACACTTGCCATTAGTACGAAGCCGTTTTGTTAGTAAAAACAAAGGTGAGCAGCAAGATTACCGTCAAAACCTTAATTTATTTTGTTACCAAGTGCGTTTAGCCCTTGACGCCGACATTAAAGACGCGTTAAAAATTGATGAAGCAGAAGACTTTTATAAACGCGCTAACGAAGTATATGAACAAAGTGAAGGACTTTTAAAAAAGCTGCGTCGCTACACGCCAGATGACGAAAAACTACTTCCATTTTTTACCAATGCTGACAACTATTTAAGTTGGCATGTTGAGCAATCATTTTTAAAGCTTTTAGATGAAGGCCCACGTAGTAGCGATTATGCAAAAGAGCGTAACGATTTACTGCAGTTTTGTAAAAACGAAAATACGTACCGAGCAGAGAAAAGCTACAATTCTGAAACCACCATGCAAGACGCAAATCGAATAACAAATAAAATGCGCTTGTTACAACGTTTAATTGAGCATGGCGTTATATTACAGCGCCAAACGCGTTTTCTTAACAGCTACCTTAAACGATTAGTTAAAGGCACTGTAACAGCTGTTATCATGGCATTTGTGATGGTTGTGATACTTAATGCCCGCTCAACGTTTACTGAAGTCACCGCGACGCTTATTTTAATTTTAGGGGTTATTTACGGGCTACGTGAAATATTTAAAGAAGACATTACACGTATGATCTGGCGAGCTATTGTACAAGGGCGACCTAAGTGGCGATTTAGTTTTAAAAATAGTATTACCAAAGACAAAATAGCGAGTCAGCTAATTTGGCTTGAATACACACGCTTTAAAAAAATACCTAAAGAAGTTAGATCTATTTTTTCAAAGCGTCGTCAGCAAAATAAACAAGCCGCGCAGTGGTTACACTTTGCAAGTGAGACACGTGTTAGTGCAAAAGAATTTTTACCCGGTTACGATACACTGCAACAAACACTGCAATTTAGTCTTGCACCATTTGCGCGTTATTTAAAGCGTGGTGAAGGGAAGTTATATCATTTAGATAGTAATAAAATTTCTAAGCAGGCGGTTGAACGGCGCTATCAACTTAACATGGTGCTTGTGCTAACTGAGGAAGATAGAACACTCTACCAACGCTATAAAATAACGTTAAATCGTAGTAAAATCGTTAATATTGAGCTTATCTACTCCAAAAAATGAATTTTAGTAATTAAAAAAGGGACTGATAAAATCAGTCCCTTTTTTAAATTTATTTATTAGCTAAACCATGTTTACTATATAAAGTTACTTTGTTTGATACTAGCGTGATCTCGATATTTTTTGCTTCGTCGCCCCACACACAATTAGTATGCAGTGTTTTTTCAACACAATTATCTGCACTTCCCAAAATGGTTTCAACTTCAGTCTTGTCCATACCTACTTTGATTTTTTCGTAACTCTCAAGACTTACCTTAGAACAAGCCGCAAGGCTTAGTGTAGCTGCGATGATAAGGAGTTTTTTCATTGTTATATCCTACTTAGTATTAATGTTTGAATTTTCTGATTTGGACGATCATGCCCATTCGTGGGTGGTCAAAGTAATGTACTTCACCACTTATTACACGTCTAAACTGAGAAAAGCGGGCTGACTCTATATCGCCATTTTCTAGTTTTTGGCTAATATCAAAATTAGCTGTAATGTATAAATAATGTCGTAAGTGTATTTTAAATAAACCGTCTAGTTCCCATTCTGCTTTTGATTGGTTTGGGTCGTTAAACAGTTCAGGTTGTGAGTTTAATAAACTTACAAAATCAGGATTTGAATAGCTAGGGGTTACGTTGGGATCACTTTTAAGGTGTTTACCTGCTATTAAATGCATACTTGGAGCACGCGATTTACTTGCGCCTTCAAAGCGCCAGCCAGTATGTAGAATAGGTGTTAATCCTTTGCGATCTAGCTGTCGGTACTGCGCTTTAAATTGCAGTTGTTCTGGCGCTAATAAATAAGTTTGCTGCATATCATCTTTAGCGGGTGCTAGAGGTGTTATAGGTAGCTCATCGTAGCTTTGTAGGTAGTTTGTACTGTCACCGCATACACCCGATTGTGGGTTTGAATTAACTAATGAGTCGGTAAAAGAGCGTTTTTGAAAACGCTCATCACCATCTATACATGCTTGCATTGCTTGCTCTGTATAAAGAGGTGTCATTAAATCTAGAGAGTTTTTATCCTCAATAGCTTTGTGCTTAAGTGTAAAATCTTCTTGCAAATACGGAGCAGGGCGCTGCTTAAATACAAGCACCTCAACCTCAAACCAGCGTTCTGCAAATGCAGTGCTGCTAAACAAGCAGCATAAAATAACTAGCGATTTTTTTAGCAACATTAATGGCTAACCTTTTTTTCGAAATCTGCAATCATTGCAGTGACCATTTTTAAGCGTTCGCGAGCGTTAGCTTCACTAATTGCAAAGCGCAGTTTATTTGCGCCATCCATTTTGTACACCTTAGGCGCACTTTGTATCAAACCAATGATGAAGCTAGGGTTAACCTTAGTATCTTGGCTAAACTCAAAGTAACCACCTTTTGGATTTGCCTCAATTTTTGTTATCCCTAAATTACTTGCCTGCATTTTTAATAATTGTAGGCTAAATAGGTTTTTAGCGGCATCAGGCAGTAAACCAAAGCGGTCTATAAGTTCTACCTGTAGTTCATCCATATCATCAAGGTTAGCACAACTAGCAACTCGCTTGTACATACCTAGGCGTGCATTAACATCGTGTATGTAATCATCAGGTAATAGTGCAGCCAGTTTTAAATCTACTTCGGTTTGTTTTTTAAGTAGATTTTCAAGCGTTGGCTCTTTTCCTTCACGTAGCGCATTTACGGCTTGCTCAAGCATTTCCATATATAAACTAAAGCCGATTGTTTGCATTTGACCTGATTGATCGTCGCCAAGTAACTCACCAGCGCCACGAATTTCTAAATCGTGTGTAGCAAGGGCAAAACCCGCGCCTAAATCCTCTAATGATTCAATTGCTTGTAAGCGTTTACTCGCGTCTTTAGACAGTGCTTTAGGGTCACCTGTGAGTAAATAGGCATACGCTTGATGATGGCTTCGACCAACTCGTCCACGTAATTGGTGTAATTGCGCAAGGCCAAGTTTATCGGCTCTATCCATAATAATGGTGTTGGCTGTCGGTACATCAATACCGGTCTCGATAATCGTGGTACATACCAGCACGTTGTATTTTTGATGATAAAAGTCAGTCATTATTTGCTCAAGCTCTTGCTCGCGCATTTGACCATGGGCTGAGGTGACGCTTGCTTCAGGCACCCATTCACTAATTTCTTGCGCAACACGGTCAATAGTTTCCACATTGTTATGCAAAAAGTAAACTTGGCCACCGCGTTTAATTTCTCGTAGTACCGCTTCGCGTATTAGTTCTACATCGCGTTGGCGTACAAAGGTTTTTACCGCTAAACGTTTAGCCGGTGGCGTTGCGATTATTGATAAATCGCGCATGCCGCTCATGGCCATGTTAAGTGTACGTGGTATTGGCGTTGCAGTTAGTGTGAGTATGTCTACATCGGCACGCAGGGCTTTAATTTTCTCTTTTTGACGAACACCAAAGCGATGCTCTTCATCAACAATGAGTAAGCCTAAATCGTTAAATTTAATGTCATGCTGAATAAGTTTATGTGTGCCAATAACTATATCGAGCTTACCGTTTGCCATTTTTTCAAGCGTGTCTTTTTGCTCTTTAGTGGAGTTAAAGCGCGAAAGTACACCAACTTCAATAGGAAAATCAGCAAAACGATCTTTAAAGTTTTCATAGTGCTGCTGAGCCAGCAAGGTGGTAGGCACTAAAATGGCTACCTGTTTATCATCGTTAACCGCTACAAAAGCAGCACGCATGGCCACTTCTGTTTTACCAAAGCCTACGTCACCACACACTAAGCGGTCCATGGCTTGCTTTGATTGCATATCACCTAATACCGCTTCTATGGCATTACGCTGATCGTCAGTTTCTTCAAACGGGAAGCTATCGCTAAATTGGCGATATGCAGGGGCATCTAGGGTAAATTTATTACCAGGTTTTGCTTGGCGCTGTGCATAAATATCGAGTAATTCGGCGGCTACATCGCGAACTTTTTCAGCCGCACGTTTTTTTGCTTTTTCCCATGCATCTGAGCCAAGCTTATGTAGCGGGGCGCTGGCTTCTTCACCGCCAGAGTAACGACTCAGCATATGCAATGCAGACACTGGCACGTAAAGTTTAGCTTCACTTGCGTAAGTAATCGTAACAAACTCAGTAATTACACCTGCAGCATCAATTGTTTGCAAACCTTGGTAACGGCCAACACCATGATCGAGATGCACAACAGGTTGGCCTTCCTTAAGCTCAGCTAAATTACGGATTAGCGCATCTTGGCTGGCTTCGTACTTGTGCTTGCGGCGTCTGCGTTGAGATACTTTTATACCAAGCAGTTCTTGCTCGGTAATAACAGAAAGGCTTGGTTTAGTACCCAGTACAACACTTTGTTCAAGCGGACTTACTATTAAACCTACATCACTCGCGCTTTTTGTAAATTGTTCGAGTGTTTCAAATTCTTTAAATTTTAAACCGCTTGGTTTTAGAATGCTCAGTAATGATTCGCGACGACCATCGGATTCAACACTGAGTAATATGCGGCCTTTTTTCTTTTTTTGCTCTGCTACATAACTTATAAACGCGGCATAAGGTTCATGCTGCTTATGATCAATTCGAATAGCAGGCAGCTCGCTAACGCTTAAGTTTTTATTGCCCGCTTTAGTACCAAGCTTTGCAAGGGATAATCTAATACGTGCAAAATTGCCTAAATTAGAAAACAGCTCTTCAATAGGCTGATAAAGCGCATTGGGTTCAAGTAATGGACGAAGTGGGTCAACTCTGCGATTTTCATAGCGTACATTTACATCGTGCCAAAAGTTATCTGCCGCGTGCTCTAAATCACCCAGCTGCATAACGGTAGTTGTATCTGGCAGGTAGTCAAAAATAGTCGCTAGCTTTTCAAAAAACAACGGCATGTAGTATTCAATACCTGCAGGCCAGTTACCTTTGCTTACTTGCATGTATACTGAATCTTGCTGCGAGCTTGCGCCAAACTTTTCACGGTAGCTTATTCTAAAACGTTCAATATCAGCGTCGTTAGTAGGAAATTCATGCGCTGGGAGTAGCTCAATTTTATCTACTTTTTCATCAGAGCGCTGTGTTTCTACATCAAATAAGCGAATTGTGTCGAGTTCGTCATCAAAAAAATCGAGTCTAAATGGATGCGGGCTGCCCATTGGATATAAGTCAACGATAGAGCCGCGTATAGCGTATTCGCCGTGCTCCATTACTTGTTGAACATTTAAATAACCAGCTTGCTCTAGGTTGTCACGAAAGTTATGTGTGTCTAGCTTGTCGCCTACTTTAAAGTTTATTGTTGAACCGTAAATAAACGAGGCTGGGGCTGTGCGCAACATTAAGGTAGATACAGGCACAATTAACACACTTTGTTGTTCTTTTTTTAAGGTGTTTAAAGTGGCTAAACGGGCTGAAATAATATCTTGATGGGGAGAAAAGTGATCGTATGGCAGAGTTTCCCAATCAGGAAATACCATTACCGGGTTATCGGGTAATAAATATTCTAACTCTGTTTCAAGGCGCAGTGCGCTTGGTGTATCAGGCGTAACAATTAAGACTAAGTTGTCTTGTTGTTTAACGCCCTCAGCAATGGCAATACTTAAACCACTTCCGCTTAGCTGGCCCCATTGAATTTTATCTTTTTGAGATTTTACCCAAGGCAAGGCTGCCCATTGCTCAAACGCCATTTATTACTCCATTTATAGTTGGCTCTTAGCAAGTAAGAGCCATTATATTGTTTAACCAGAGCGCAGGTTACTTAGTCTCGGTATATTTTTGTTAGGTCTTTATAATGATCAATTCTACGGTCACGTAAGAACGGCCAAATACGTCTTACGTTTTCTGAGCGTTTTTGATCAATATCTACCACTAAAACTTGCTCATCAGTGTTATTAGCCTCTGCTAATAACTCGCCTTGTGGGCCTGCAATGAACGAATTCCCCCAAAACGCAATACCATCACTTTGTCCGCTTGGGTCACTTTCATGGCCGATACGGTTACAGCTAATTACCGGTACACCATTGGCAACAGCATGGGCACGCTGACTAATAACCCACGCATCTTTTTGACGAGTTTGCTCAGCAATATCGTCGTTAGGATCCCAACCAATAGCGGTTGGGTAAATTAACACTTCAGCGCCTGCCATTGCCATTAAGCGGGCAGCTTCAGGAAACCATTGATCCCAACATACTAGCACGCCTAATTTACCTACAGATGTCTGAATCGGCTCAAAACCGATATCACCTGGGGTAAAGTAAAATTTTTCGTAAAAACCAGGGTCATCAGGAATATGCATTTTGCGGTATTTACCCGCAATACTGCCATCTTGTTCTAATACAACCGCAGTGTTGTGATAAAGGCCCGTAGCGCGTTTTTCAAATAAAGAGGCCACAATAACAATGCTTAGCTCTTTAGCAAGCTCACCTAAGGCGTTACTGCTAGGGCCTGGAATGGTTTCGGCTAAATCAAATACGTCAACATTTTCGGTTTGGCAAAAATAGAGGCTTCGGTGTAGCTCTTGAAGTACAACCAGTTTTGCACCTTTTTGAGCGGCTTCACGAATGGCACTCATTGATTTTGCCATATTGTGCTGAGCATTATCGGTATTGCTTTGTTGCACTAACGCAACGGTTAATTTTGCAGGGCTTGTCATTGTGCTGCTCCAGCTAAAAATCCACGAGGTAATTGCATTGTAATACAGTGCAGGCTGCCAAATTGTTCAATTATTGGTTGGCAATTAACGCCAATAATAGTGTGTTGTGGGTATGCTTTTTGAACTTGCGCAAGAGCACGTTCATCATTGGCATCATTATACGTTGGCACAAGCACCGCGTTATTAATAATTAAGTAGTTAGCGTAGGTAGCCGGTAAGCGTGTTTGCTCATCGTCATAAGCGGCTTTTGGCCACGGTAACTCAATTAAGTTATATGGGGTGTTATCGGCAGTTTTAAAGGTTTTTAGTTGTTTTTCCATTGCATCAAGTGCGCTAAAGTGCTCATCAGTTTTATCGTCACACTGCACATATACAAGGGTATTATTTGGAGCAAAGCGCACTAAGGTATCAATGTGGCTGTCGGTGTCATCACCGGCTAAATAGCCATGATCAACCCATAAAAAATGTGTTGCGCCCAAGTGCTCTTTTAAAAGTACTTCTATGTCAGCAGGGTTTAAATCTGAGTTACGGT
>NZ_PJBR01000042.1:0-24989 GCF_002863625.1 Pseudoalteromonas sp. MelDa3
AACGTTACGGTTATAAGCCAACAGAAGTTCGCGTAGCTATTGATGCACTTGCTGTATTTGTACATAAAGATAACCCAATTGAAGGTCTTCGTATTGACCAAGTAGATGCTATTTTTTCATCTACTCGTAAATGTGGCGCACCAGAGCAAGTTAATCGTTGGAGCGATGTCGGCCTAACAGGTGATTGGGCAGCTAAAGATGTGCAACTTTACGGACGCAACTCAGTGTCAGGTACGTATGGCTACTTTAAAAAGAAAGCACTGTGTAAAGGTGATTTCCGTAATAACGTAAATGAGCAACCGGGTTCTGCATCGGTAGTACAGTCAATTTCATCTTCATTAAATGCAATTGGTTACTCTGGTATTGGCTATAAAACATCAGGCGTACGTACAGTACCGCTTGCTAAAAAAGGCGATAACTTTGTTGATGCAACACTTGATAACGTTGCGCAAGGTAAATACCCGCTATCGCGCTTTTTATATGTTTATGTGAATAAACACCCGAATAAGCCACTATCACCTATGGAAGAACAATTTTTAAGAATGGTACTTTCAAAAGATGGTCAGCAAATTGTAGAAAAAGATGGTTATGTACCACTTTCTGCAAAGCTAGTAAAAACAGAACTTAAAAAGCTTGGTTTAAACTAATAAACCATAGGCAATAAAAAACCGCTCATTAAGCGGTTTTTTTGTGCCTAAAACTAAAAACTTTTAGGAATTAAATATTACCTAATTTTTCGGCTTGTGCTTTACATTGATTATAGCTCTCAACACATTTTCCAGAGCATACTTGTTGCTTTAAGCCCTCAGCAGTCGTTTGCTGTTCACATGTACTTTCGCATTGGTAATTTTGTTGAGCACACTGATTCATTTCAGGGTTTTCAACTTGGTTTTGGCAACCTACTAATAGTGCAAAAGTAAGGGCGACTACGCTTGTTTTTATTAAAGTGTACATGCTTCTTATCCTTAAAATGGAGTCGCAATAATATTAAATTTCGACTTGAATATTGTCGATCAATCTAACACCACCAAAATAGGCTGCGGCTAAAATAACAAATTGAGTATCTTCGATTGTAGCAGTTTTTAATGTATCTCGTTGAGCAATCTCAAAATAGTCTGGCTTTAGGCCAGCTTGCTCTAAGCTCTGTTTAGCTAAGCTTTCAAGTTTTACGAAGTCTCTTTCGCCGCTTTTAAGTTGCTCAGCGCATGTATTAAGTGCTTTAAATAATATGGTTGCAGTCGCTTTTTGCTCATCAGATAAGTAACCATTACGCGAGCTCATAGCAAGGCCCGAAACTTCTCGCATTGTAGGTACACCAATAACTTCGACCGGAATTGATAGGTCGCGCGCCATGGTTTTAATTACTTGCAGTTGCTGAAAATCTTTTTCACCAAAGCAGGCGTAATCGGGTTGTACAAGGTTAAATAATTTTGTAACTACCGTGGCAACACCTCTAAAGTGACCAGGGCGTGAGCCACCACAGTAACCTAATGAAATATCAGGCACATCTACAAAGCTCTGTGCGCCAAGTCCATTTGGATAAATTGTCTCTACACTTGGGGTAAATACAATATCAGTGCCTAGTTCTGCAAGGCCTTGTTTATCTTCGTTTAGTGTACGAGGATAGTTATCTAAATCTTCGTTAGCACCAAATTGCATTGGGTTAACAAAAATACTCACAACGACTTTATCGGCTAAGTTTTTTGCTTTTTCTACTAGCGAAAAATGCCCACGGTGCAAGTTGCCCATCGTTGGCACAAGTGCCACGCTAAGACCCGCTTGGCGCCATGCTTTAATTTGACTACGTAACGATCTGATTTCAGTAATTGACTGCATTATTTAAACTCGTGTTCAGCGCTTGGAAACGCGCCATTTTTAACGTCTGTACAATACTTTTGAACGGCTGCAGGCATATTGCCTGTTTCGAGCAAAAAGTTTTTAGAAAATTTAGGAATGTAACCTGCTGAAATACCAACAAGGTCATGCATTACCAGTATTTGGCCGTCAGTTAAACTGCCCGCACCAATACCAATAGTTGGGATGCTTAGGGCGTCTGTAATGCGTTTTGCCAGTGCACTTGGAATACACTCAAGTACTAATAATTGCGCGCCAGCAGCTTCTAGTGCTTTTGCGTCATCAATCATTTTTTGTGCTTTGTCTTCTTCGCGACCTTGTATTTTAAAGCCACCAAATACATGTACTGACTGAGGTGTAAGGCCTAAATGCCCACAAACTGGAATACCTTGTTGAGTAAGCGTTTTAATGCTCTCGTAAAGCCACTCTCCGCCTTCAAGTTTAATCATGTTTGCGCCAGCGCGCATAAGCTCAGCTGCATTTTTACAAGTATCACTTACGCTTGAGTAGGTCATAAAAGGTAAGTCAGCAATTACAAATAATTCGCGGCTACCAGCGCGTACACAGCGGGTATGATATGCAATATCTTGATTGGTTACGCCAAGGGTGTCATCGCCGCCTTGTAGTACCATGCCCAAAGAGTCGCCCACTAAAATAACTTCAACGCCGTTATCATGAAATAACTTTGCAAAACTAGCGTCGTAGGCTGTTAATGCAGTAATTTTGTTATTTTCTGCTTTCATTTTATTTAAAGTAGAAACGGTTATTTTAGACATAATATCCTCGCAGGCAAAAGCCTAGGTTAATTACAGAGGTAATTGTTGTAAGTCGTTGAGCGGTAAATTATTTGCAATGGTTTTTAATGCAATGCCGCTTGGTAAAATAAGTTCAGGTGCAAGCTCTAATAGTGGATAAACCACAAACTCGCGATTATTCAAACCATAATGAGGCACAGTTAAGCGCACCGTATTTATAATTTGATCATCAAATAATAGAGTATCTATATCAAGAGTGCGTGGACCCCAACGCTCAGCCTTTCTTACTCGACCATGCTCAAGTTCAATACGTTGCGTTAAATCAAGTAATTGCTCTGGCTCAAGGGTCGTTTTAATGCACGCTACTGCATTGATATAGTCTGGTTGATCTTGTGGGCCCATAGGCTTACTTGCATAGTAATGCGATACGTTTATAAATTCACAATTAGGCAGCTTTTTAAGCGCGATTACCGCGTTATCAAGCTGCTCTTTTGGTGAGTTTAGGTTGGCACCTAAACCCAAATAAACACAGTGCATGTTATTACTCAGCTGGCTTTTTAGTAGGTCGACGGCGCTTTCGCGGCTTAGGACCACCTTGGTGACCTAAGTTTTTAACCATCTCTTTTTGGCCGTTTATATCTTGGCTTAAGTATTGTGTCCACCACTGGGCAAGCTCAGTATGCTGTGTTTCGCCTGCATCTACGCGTAAGAGTAAAAAGTCGTAGGCGGCTTTAAAGCGAGGTTGCTGCGTTAGTCTGTAAGCACGTTGGCCTGCACGTTTATCCAAACGGTGCTGAATATGCCAAATATCGCGAGCACCTAAAGTAAAGCGTTTAGGAACCGCAATGTGTTGTGAGTTATCGCTTAATACTTTATTCATTGCTTGTGCGAAAGCATCGTATTCTGCAAGTTGCTCTTGGCTTTGAATCTTTTTAGTACGTTCAAGCAGCGGGAACCAAAGTAGTGCGGCAAAAATAAACGCTGGTGTTACTTTTTTATCTGCATTAATACGTTTGTCGGTATTTTGAAACATTTGCTGAATAAGCGTGTGTTCTAAGCCACTTGGATTTTTATCTAAGATTTTATCAAGCTCAGGAAACAGTGAGCGGAATAAGCCGTATTTACGCAGCATTAAAAAGTTAGCTTCGGCCTTGCCATTTAAAAACAGCTTAAGAATTTCTTCAAATAAACGTGCCGGCGGAATGTTATCAAGCAAACTTGCAAGCTCGCTAATTGGTTTTTCACTTTTAGGCGCAATGCTCATATCAAGTTTAGTAGCAAAGCGAACTGCACGTAACATACGAACAGGGTCTTCGCGGTAACGCGTTTCAGGGTCGCCGATTAGCTCAATTTGTTTAGCTTTAATTGCCGCTAAGCCGTTGGCGTAATCGTGAATACTAAAATCTTTGATTGAGTAATAAAGTGCATTGATTGAAAAGTCGCGGCGTTCTGCATCTTCTTCAATACTGCCAAATACGTTGTCACGTAGTAATTGGCCTTCATCGCTTGATTGGCTTATTTGATTTTTGTCTTCTTGCGCTTCGTGGTGGCCACGCATAGTCGCCACTTCAATAATTTCACGGCCAAATACAATATGTGCTAAACGAAAGCGACGACCAATAAGGCGACAGTTTCTAAATAGTTTTTTTACTTGATCTGGCGTGGCATTAGTAACTACGTCAAAATCTTTTGGCTGTTGGCCTAACAATATATCGCGAATACAACCACCAACAAGGTAGGCATCGTAGCCACCGTCTTTTAAGCGGTATAATACTTTGATTGCATTTGGGCTAAATTGTTTGCGAGAAATACCATGCTCACCACGAGTGACAACAATAGGTTCACTGCTTACAGAAGCGCTTTCGGCACTTGTATTCGGGCCGATTATTTGTCGGCAAAATTGAAAAAGCTTGGAAATAATAGTCTGTCTCCTAGAAGGTGTGATTGACTCTGCATCGCAATCAAAAGTTACAGCAAAAGGGGCGGTTATAACCCAGTACAAGCTGTTTGACGTAATTAGCATATATTTAGGCGGCTATCATATACCAGCAGGGTTTAAAAATTAAGTTGATGTGTTGAAATTAAGCCGTTTTTAGCTATTTTATTTACTTAAATGTGTAAATTGGACTTTCTGACTACGTGGATGCTGAGAAATTTGTATTTCGGATACTTGTGGTACCTGTTTTAAGCTAAAGTTTTTAATTCCCCAAGCGATTAATTGTTCAATATTTAAATCGATTAAATCAGCTATAACAGGCAATCCTAAAAATTCAAATGCACTAACTAAAGCAGGCTTTGGATTTTGTTTGCTAATGGCAGGAGCATAATTTTGTTTAGACAATTTGAAACCAGGCTTGGCAACCGCTAAAGGTAAATGAGCAAATTCAGGCACAGGGCTATCGAGTTGTTTAAATAAACTAATTTGCCGAGCGGTTGGCTCAATTAAATCAGCACCTCTTACAATTCGATTAATCCCTTGATCAATATCATCGACGACCACAACAAGTTGATATGCAAATAAGTCATCGCTGCGTTTAATTAAGTAATCTTCATGGGAAAGGGCGCTATTTACCGTTATATCACCTTGAATTAAATCATTAAATTGAGTCGTTGGATGTTGCTGAACTAAGCGAAGCGCACCGGATTGAGTATTATGATTAAGTGTTTGGCAATGCCCCTGATAAATACCGCCAATGGCTTTTATTTGTTTGCGAGTACAGGTGCAACCATAAACAAGGTTTTGTTTTAAAAGTGAGTGAGTAATATCTTGGTATAAAGGCAGACGCTGCGTTTGATATACAACAGGTTCGTCCCAGTGAAGGGCGTAGGCATGTAAGGTATTAAGAATATCGGAGTCGGCGTTTTTAACTACGCGCGTAGTGTCAATGTCTTCTATACGAACTAACCATTTTCCTTGATTAGCTTTTGCATCTAGATAGCTACCCACAGCCGCTACAAGTGAGCCAAAATGTAATGGCCCAGAAGGAGACGGTGCAAAACGACCGCGATATTTACGCATAGGCGCAGTAACGGCTGTAGGAGACATAACTAATTAATAAGTATTAATTAGCCGCGTCCAGATTGCTTTTCTTTGATTTCTGCAAGTGTTTTGCAGTCTACGCATAAATCGGCAGTAGGACGTGCTTCTAAGCGACGTATGCCAATTTCGATGCCACAAGACTCACAAAAGCCAAAATCATCTTCTTTAATCAAATTAATTGTTTTTTCAATTTTTTTGATTAATTTACGTTCGCGGTCACGAGTACGAAGTTCTAAAGAGAACTCTTCTTCTTGTGCAGCGCGGTCAACTGGGTCAGGAAAGTTAGCAGCTTCGTCTTGCATGTGTGATTTAGTACGATCAACTTCGTTACGTAAATCATTACGCCAAGTTTCTAAAATCGCTCTAAAATGAGCACGTTGTGCATCATTCATGTACTCTTCGCCTGGTTTTTCTTGGTATGGTTCTAAACCGGCTTGAGCCAATAAACCATGTTTCTTTTGGTCTGGCATAACTCTCTCCTAAATCCTTAATTTAATGCCTCAGCATTAGCCGGCGGTATAAATAACAGAATCTTATATCCTAGGCAAATTTATTTTTAATTAATCGAATTAGCTTCAACCATGCTTACTGAGTAAAAAGTGTATTAATAGTCTATTTACACTTTTAATTAATTCACATATTCGCTTTCTAAAACTTGCCTTGTTATGTGGGCAAAAGCTTTAAAAACAAGTTAATTTTTATAATTCACTTTGTATAACTTTTTTTAATTTGAGTACTTTGCTTATTTTGCAAATTACGCTTAGTTCAATCCCTTGGTTTAATACACTATTGTGCAAATACTATTTTTTTATGAAGTAAAACTTCATTAGCAGAAATTGTGGCCTTGTATGCTAATACTTCAACGCCGGCTATTATTGCTTGGCTTAATAGCGTGGCGTATTTTTTATCAATATGCGCAGCTGCACTTACTGTATTTATTCCTTCATGCAAAACAGCGAACAGTAATACTGCTCGGTGGCCTTGTTCGATCATTTCTATTAGTTCGCGAATATGTTTTTGTCCGCGCAGTGTTTGCGCATCAGGAAAGTAGCCTTGCCCGCTTTGTGGTGCATCCTCGCTTAATAATGTGACTGATTTAACTTCTACGTAGCAATCAGGCTTATTTTCGTCTGTGAGTAAAAAGTCGATTCTGCTGTTTTCGCTGCCGTACTTTACTTCGCTTTGCAATTGACTGTAGTCGAGTAGCTCGCTTATTACATTATTGTTTATTGCTTCTTCTACTACTTTATTAGCCACTGCTGTATTTACACAAATAAGCTGCGATAAGTTATTTTGCGTAAGCTCTAATGAATGCGGGTATTTTCGTTTTGCGTTATCGCTTGTTGAATAAAAAGCAGCAAAACCCGGCTCTGCGCATCCCGTCATTTTACCTGTATTAGCACAGTGGGCGGTAAATTCACTGCCATCACTTAATTGCAAATCAGCTAAAAAGCGTTTGTAGCGTTTTAATAAGGTGGCAGGTTGCAGAGTTGGCGTGTACTTCATGATAACTTCCAAAGCGTAAATACTGCACAGCAGTGTGGTTTATGTTATTTACCTCAAGCTGTTGGGAACTTAAGCGCTCTATAGTAAACTCGGTGGCACATTTAAGTGCAAGGGTATTCTAACATGAGTGAAAAATTTGTTGTTCAACTAAGCGAACAAGCAGCAGCGAGTCATTGGGGCGATAATGCGTCATTGTCTTTTAATGAGCGCGGTGCAACTGTTCATTTGTCTGAGCAAGAAACATTGAAAAATGTTCAAAAAGCTGGTCGTACTATTGCAATCCAAGGTATTAAAAACGTTGAATTAGCAGGTGATGCTTGGTGTACAGAAAGCCAGTGGGCTTTTTATCAAGGCTTTGTAACACCAAAATCGTTAAATGGTGTTGAGTTTGTTGATAACGCACAATCAGATATTAAAGAACTTGCTCACTTAAAAACGTCAGCAATTTGGGCACGTGAAATGGTTAACGGGACTGCCGATGACATTTACCCAGAAAGCCTTGCTGAAAAAGCGGCTGAGTTTATTCAATCATTAGCGCCTGAGCATGTAAGTTACCAAATTATTAAAGGTGATGCGTTACTAGAACAACAGTGGATTGGTATTCATGCTGTTGGTCGCGGTAGTGTTCGCCCGCCAGTATTGCTTGAGCTTGATTACAACCCAACAGGCGACGAAAATGCACCAGTAAGTGCAGCGCTTGTAGGTAAAGGTATTACGTTTGACTCAGGTGGTTACTCAATCAAATCAAGCGAAGGTATGCTTGGTATGAAGTGCGACATGGGCGGTGCTGCAACAGTAACTGCAGGTTTAGCATTGGCTATTAACCGTGGTATTGAAAAACGTATTAAACTGTTTTTATGTTGTGCTGAGAACTTAATTTCGGGTCATGCATACAAATTAGGTGACATTCTTACTTATAAAAATGGCACGACAGTTGAAATTGTAAACACCGATGCTGAAGGTCGCTTAGTACTTGCAGATGGCTTAATGGCCGCAGGTGAGACTGGCGCTCCACTTATTATTGATGCAGCAACACTAACTGGTGCAGCGCTTGTTGCTGTTGGCCAAGAGTACAATGCATTATTTGCACTTGATAAAGAACTTGTACGTGAAGTTGAGAGTTTTGCATCTCAAGAAATGGAAGCTGCTTGGCCACTTCCTCTTGAAAAATGGCATCAACAAAACTGCCCATCTCCTTATGCTGATACGGCGAATAGCCGTGCACAAAAAGGTGGCGGTTATGGCGGTGCATCGAATGCTGCAGGCTTTTTATCACGCTTTGTGCCAAACGATGGCAAAGGCTGGGTACACATAGATTTAGCGGCTGCATTTAACATGGGCAGTACAAGTCAATGGGCAGCGGGTGCAACAACTCAAGGTATGCGTACAGTTGCTCGTACTTTACAAGAAAAAGCATAATATTTACTAAATTACGCTTTTTACGCTAAAAATAGGCACCCTTGGGTGCCTATTTTTTAATTTACAGGCAAGCAATTTTATTTCATTTACGGTAAAATCAGTCGCCAATACCTGTTTGAGTTTAATTTTTGCTTAACTCTAAGCTGCGCTCAAATCTTATATCCACCACTGGGGTTTCTAATTATGTCAGATAAGTGCTACATCACAGCTCAACAGCTGCTTGAAGATTCGTTCCGCGTAGCGGCACAAGTATACCAAGATGGCTTTCGTCCTGATTTTATTATTGGTATTTGGCGAGGTGGTGCACCGATCGGTATTGCTGTTCAAGAATATTACGATTACAAAGGCATTGAGACTGATCACATTGCAGTACGTACATCGTCTTATTACGGTATTGGTAAACAGTCGAAAGAAATTAAAGTACACGGCTTACATTACATTGTAGAGAACGCAAATGCAGGTGATTCATTATTAATTGTTGATGATGTATTTGACTCAGGTCGTAGTATTGTTGCATTAAAAGAAAAGCTTTCAGAGCTTATGCGCTTAAACTTGCCACGTGATATTCGTATTGCATGCCCGTACTACAAGCCAAAAAACTCAAAAGTAGACACTGTTCCAGATTATTATATTCATGAATCTGAAGAGTGGTTAGTGTTTCCGCATGAACTATCGGGTTTAACACCGGATGAAATTATTGCTGGTAAATCTGATCTTGCGAAAATTCATGACATTTTGCTAGAGAAGTAATTAGTAATTTGCATAAATAAAAAAAGGCCGTTAAGGCCTTTTTTTATTTTAAAGCTGAGCAAAGCTATCTACGTATTCACTTAGTTTTGGTATATCGACTGCTTGCAAGCCATCGTTACTTCTAAGTACCAAGCCTTTTTCTACGAGTTCTGTAACAACACGTCTGTAAGCTCGCTCAGTGGTAGCAAAACGTTCGGCTTCAGCATTTACAGTTGGGTAGGCTCTAAGTAGCGTAGGGTTGTTGTTCTCGGCCCTTAGTAAGCAATCTTTAGCTATGTTATAGCTAAGTGGTAGTAATAACTTATCTAAATTGATTTTTTGGTTTTCCTGAAACTTAGCCGCAATAGTTTGTGCTGTGTATAAGCTTAGTTCTGGTTTTTCAAGCAGTAGAGCACGCCAATGCCTTAATTCAATAAGGTTATAAGTGACATCGCTAAAGCACGTTACCGTATATATACACGGATTATTATTTAGCGCTTCTATTTCACCAATAAGGGTGTTGTTACAATCCAATTGTCCTAACAGCAGGCGTCGTCCATTACCTACGTCGTAACTAAACGACACAGTGCCACTGCGTACAAGCACAAGCTTGCTTAAAGGCTGATCTTGATGGATCAGAACTTCTTTTTTTGATTGTTGATAGCTACTACCGGCAAAGGTTAAAAGCTGATCAACAAGGTAACTAGAAAAATGGTATTGAAACATCAATGTGCTCTTCGGACATTTGTCCTATTTATTACATCTTAATGACGATAGCATTAAGACACTAAGAATTTACGCTAACTTGCTACTAATATTATTAGCTTTGCTAAGAGTATTATTTTACCTTCATTTCCCGTGTAATGATTTAAGAATTTGCTGGTATTTCCCGGCAAACTTTTTCAGGTTTTTTAAGCAGGTTAGCTTTTTTATTTTGTTGTAACTTTGCAATACTTACAAGTGCCATAAGATAGCAGTACATGTAATGCTAACCTAAAGGCTAGGAGAGAACAATTGAGTTGGGAATATTTAGGTTATATTGCATCAGCTTTATTGGTTGCATCGTTAACAATGACAGATGTAGTAAAACTGCGTTGGTACAACATGTTTGGTTGTATTGTATTTACTGCATACGGTGTTGCCATTGGCGCAGTGCCTGTTATTTTTACCAACGGCTTATTGTCGCTTGTAAATTTATATCACATTATAAAAATATATCGCCAACCTAAAGTTGAAGACGCTAAAAGCTAAAATAAGTTATCTGCACAAAGTAAGTTAATGGTTTTAATTAAAATCAAAAATTTCAGCTTTTGTGCAGTCCAGCTTGAAGCGTATATAGATAATCTCATATCACTCTACATAACTTACCTCTGAACCATGCTGTATTCTCCTACTTAAAAGATGATTACCTTAGGTTTTAATACGTCGATCGTTAGCTAAATACTGTTCGCGGTTTAGATATAAATAAGTGCTTCTAAATTTCATAAAAAAATCCGATAGCAGTAAACTGCTATCGGATTTTTATCTGTTATACCAACCTACTTACATATGCTATTTAATTCATTAAATTGCTTAAATATTTATGCAGGTAGGCACTATGGTATTTACGCTTTTTCTAAATCTTCAACGTCACCTAAACCTGCAGTTAGCTCTTCAAGTAATTGCTTTATTTCTTCAGAAGCTAAAATAAAGTCAGCATCAAGTTTTAAAGCCATATCTTCTTTAGGAATATCTGCGTTTTCTTCTTTTAGAGTTTCAGAGTAGCTTAAACGTTTGATAGAGCCATCGTTTTGCAGCATAAACTTAAGACGCTCTTGCCAATCAAGTGCAAGTTTAGTTACGCGTTTACCACTTTCTAAATGCGATTTAACTTCATCACACGATAGATCATGACCTTTAAGCTTTACTTGTGCGCCGCTGTCGTCTGCTTCTTCAAGTTCAGCGTCTGAGCCAATAGCAAAACCTTCTGGTGTACTAAAGTTAGTTAACCAATCAGTTAAAAATACATCTAGGTCGTAGTTAGCAAACGCAGGTACAACCGGAAGCGTTCCCAACGATTTACGAAGTAGTGCTAGTAGCTCTTCTGCTTTATTAAAGCTGCCACTATTTACAACAACCCAACCGTTTTCTTGGTCAATAAAGGCAAATTGTAAGCTCGACTTTTTAAACGCTTGAGGTAGAAGAGTATGAAGAATGTTTTCTTTTAATTCGTCTTTTTCTTTCTTTTTAACTGGGCGGTTTTCTTCAGCTTCTATCAGATCAACTTTCTCAGCAACTAGTTCATTAATAACAGAAGCAGGGAGTACTTTTTCTTCGCGTTTAGCGCAAACTAGAATACTTTTTTGAGAAAAATGCGATAGCGTATCGCCATGTTTTCCAAACGCTTTTGTCCAACCAAATGTTGCAAGCTCTTGACCAGTACATGGGCGAAATAAATCTTGCTCTAATGCTTTATCAAAGTCTTCTTGAGTATATGAAACGTCTTGCTTAAAGCGGTAACAAATAAGGTTACTAAACCACATAGGGGAATTGATCCATTTGAAAAATTTGTACAATCATAGCAATAAAAACAGCATCTCGAAATGACTGATTTGTTACTAATAATTTAATGCATATACTTTTATTTATTCATATTTATCAAAAATAGGCAGTGGCTTAGCCATGTTCTTCGGAAATTGAATATAGTAACGCAGACCTTTGCCCGGTTCACTCGTTGCATCAATAGAGCCACTAAGGGTTTGCTTGACCAAATTAAGCATTATATGGGTGCCTAATCCGCTACCGCCTTCATCGCGTTTGGTAGTAAAAAATGGGTCAAATAATTTTTTTAATTGCTCGTTGGTAACACCGTTACCGTCATCTTTGTAATCAATAGTTAAGTTAGTGTCATCAGCGCTTATTTTAATATCCATTACACCGTTGCTTTTACCTTCAAAGCCATGAATAAGTGAGTTCATAATTAGGTTAGTAAAAATTTGGCTTATAGCCCCTGCAGGTAGATTTAAAACTAAATCATCAGGACATTCTAATTTTATAGTATGGGATGTCTTTTTTAGTTTTGGGTGCAGTGAGCGTATTACTTCGTTAGTGTAATCTTTAAAGTTAATGGTTCTTACTGCTTCACTGGCTTGATCGACCGCTATTTGTTTAAAGCTAGCTATAAGCTCCGAAGCTCTATCTAAGTTAGTGGTTAGTAAGCTTGTGCTTTGCTTTGCTTCGTTAATGAATTCTTCTAGTGCTTTTGGCGAAAGTGTTTTTTCGGTATAAGCATTTTCGAGTTTATTTAAGCGTTCTTGTAAAAATGATATAGCCGTTACACCTATCCCAATAGGGGTATTTATATCGTGTGTAATACCTGCTACAAGTCCGCCTAGCGCAGCCATTTTTTCTGTGCCTAGTAAACGTTCCTGTGCAAGGCTTAACTCTTCTATATAGCGCTGAGATTCAGTTTGCTTTGTAATTAACTCTTGCTCTGTGCTGCGTCGTAAGTCTACTTCTTCGGTGAGGACAATTTTTTGCTTTTCGAGTTCGTATTTTTGCTGCTGTAAATCCATCATTGCTTGGCTTAAGTTGGATGTTTTACGGGCTACGTCTTGTTCAAGTTGTATGTTGTGTTGATCAAGCTTTTCGTTACTTATAATGAGTTCTTTTTGGGTGTGTTCAAGCTCTTTTCTATACTGAACCACTTTATCTATTAGTTTGTTAAATGACTGCTCCATCACTTTTAGTTCATTATGTTCTTCTGTTTCTATTTCTATATGTTGACCTTCTAGCTCGTCTAGCTCTAAATTTTCTAGTTGCTCAGTGAGTTCTGCTAAAGGGTCTGTAAGAAGTTTTCTAAATGCCATTAAAAATAAGATGATCAAAAAGGTGGTTTTAATCATCGCATTACCAATCAAAAAGTAGATTGATACCATAATGCGGCTAAAAACAACTTCTCGACTTGAGAATAAGGTAACGTCACCAACTTGAGTAGCACGACCTGAAAATTCAAAAATAAGTGGAAAGGTATAACCAAATAAACCCGATTTTGCGTCTTCTAAAATAACCTCTTCTTGTACTAACTGTTGGTTATATAGCTTGTGTATATCAAGAGATCGCCCTAGCTGTGAAATAATTTCGCCGCTGTCGTCTCGAACAATAATCCCTTCAATCATGGGAATGGCGAGTAAACCTTCTGCTGTTGTAATTGTTTGCTTGGTATTAAGCTCCCAAATTGCACGTGTTAAGCTGCGACTAAAGGTTTTTTGTAAGGTACTAAGTTCATCGCGAATATAGTCTTTAGTATTGACGTATTCAGCAAGCACTTGTCCACAGGTCACTACAAAGGTAAGCAAAAAATAGACGGATAAAACGCTAGTCAGTAGCTTCTTAGAAAGACTTTTTTGTAACATGAGTGACTTGTTCATCCTTTATTATTTTTGTAACGTTACGATAGTAATTTAAAAGTTAGTCAATAAACCTCTAAAAATAAATAAAAAAGTTAAAATTTAATAAGATAAATCACAAAAAGTGAGCGTGTAGTATCAAAGTATTTAAACCAAGGTATAAATTAATAAATTCGTTATCTGTTATGTATTGTAGGCTTAATTAGTATTTGCTTTGGTTAATTATATCTTAAACGGATTTATTCTATATTTATCATTGTATTAAATTATTAATGCGCTGAGTGCTTGGAGGCGTGTTAAAGTGTCTAAAATGCAATGGAAGGCATTAGTTTAATAACCTTTTAATAACTTTGATGGTTGTGTAGTAGTAAACATGATGAAATTTTCGATATTAGTCTGTGACGATTCTGCAGTTGCCCGTAAACAAGTCGTGCGGTGTTTAAATGAATGTATAGACGCTCAAATACAACAAGCTACAAATGGAGCGCACGCTCTAGAACTTTTACGAGCACAAAGCTTTGATTTATTGTGCTTAGATCTCACCATGCCCGAAGTTGATGGTATACAAGTACTCGAGACTATAAAAATAGAAAAAATAGAGTGCTTTGTTTTAGTTATTTCTGCCGATATACAAGAGAAAATGAAGCAACGAGTCGCACAACTTGGCGCAATAGACTTCATCGATAAACCTATCAATAAATCTAACTTAAACGAAATATTGCATAAATTTGGCATTCATTAGGTTTTTTCATGTTAAAAAAGGCTGTTTTATCTTTTAATTTAGGGTTGACAGCATAGCCTTTGTTAAGGCAGTCTTAACATATGAAAACAATTAATCGCGTACTGACCATTATTATTACAACCATCATTCTTACTGGATAGTGGCATAGGTCGGTGCAACAAATTTAAAGGCCTGTGTTCACTTAGAACACAGGCCTTTTTTCGTTTTATGGGATGAGGAACATAAACAATGCGAGTTTTAAAATTTGGTGGGTCTTCGCTTGCCGACTATGCATGCTTACAACAGGTAGCTCAGCTAGTTAAAGCACAATTAAAAGATGAAATGCTTTTGGTACTTTCTGCTCCAGGTGGAATGACCGATTCGCTAGTTGCACTTGCAAGTGCTGCAGAACAAGGCTCTGACTTTTCGCAGCAATGGCAAGCATTAGTTAGCCGCTGTGAAGGTTTGAAAGCTGACGTTGAAAAAAGTGGTGTAGTAGTTACAAGTTGGCCAGACTTAGGCGAACTTAAAAATAAACTAGATGGCGTATCACTTATACAATGTTGCCCTGATCAAGTTCGCGCATTTGTAATTAGCTTTGGAGAGCGCGTTAGTGTTTCTTTAATGCAGGCTTTATTGAATTCGCACGATGCAAGATACTTAGAAGCAACCAGCTGTATTGCTTCAACGGGTGGTTATATCGACGCCGAGGCTGATTTAGTAACAAGTAAAGCGCGCTTTCAAGCTGTGCTTAAAGAAAGCCCTGCAACTATCTATATCATGCCTGGTTTTACAGCTAGTAATGATAAAGGTGAGCTTACAACGCTTGGTCGTAATGGCTCAGACTACTCAGCAGCAATTGCAGCAGCATGTTTAGAAGCTGAAATTTGCCAAATTTGGACTGACGTTGATGGCGTATATAGCGCTGATCCTCGTTATATTAAAAAAGCGACTAAAGTAGATTTTTTATCTTATAAAGAAGCGATGGAGCTTTCTTACTTTGGTGCAAAAGTACTTCACCCTAAAACAATTTTACCATGTGCTAAAGCAGGCGTGCCATGCGAAATAAAAAATACGCATAACCCAGATGCACAAGGCTCATTAATTGGTAACGATTATTCATCAGATGAGCCAGTAAAAGCACTTTCGAGCTTACAAGAACTTGCAATGTTGACTGTTTCAGGGCCAGGCATGAAGGGCAAAGTAGGTATGGCGTCTAAGGTATTTAACGCGCTTGCTCACGACAACGTATCAATTGTATTAATCACTCAGTCATCATGCGAGTTTAGCATTAGCTTTTGTGTGCACGAAACAGACTTAGCACTTGCACTTGACGCGCTACAAACTGCATTTGAGCTTGAGTTACAAGCAGGGCTTATTGAGCCTGTACAAGTGCAGCGCAATCTAGCCATTGTTACTTTAGTGGGCGATAACATGCGCGCGCACCGTGGCTTAGCGGCTAAGTTTTTTGCATCTCTTGCACAAGCTCAAGTAAATATTGTGGCAATTGCACAGGATTCTACTGAAAGCGCTATCTCTGCGGTAATTGATGGTGAGTTATGTAACGACGCCGTAAAAATATGCCATGAAAACTTTTTCACGCATGTACCGTCAATTGATGTTTTTTTACTAGGTTGTGGCTTAGTAGGGCAAGAGCTTATTAATCAGCTTGAGCGTCAGCAAGCGTGGCTTGAAAAACGTAATATTAAACTTAACTTGTATGGTGTTGCTAACTCTCGTCAATTACACCTAGATAGTGAAGGTATTGCTTTTGGCGATTGGCAGCAAAAATTGGCCTCATCTGAGCAGGCATTTGATTTAAAACTAGTAGAGCAGTTTGTTAAGCAAAATCATTTAGTAAATCCTGTACTTGTTGATTGTACGTCGTCGGATGCACTTGCTGCGCAGTATGTAGACTTTTTAAATGCAGGTTTTCATGTGGTTGCTGCCAATAAAAAAGCAACAACAAGCTCATACACGTATTACCAAGATTTAATTGCAGCAACGCAAAAGAATAATCGTAAATTTTTATACGAAACAAACGTAGGTGCAGGCTTACCAGTAATCGACAACTTACAGTCATTATTTGGTGCAGGTGATGAGTTATTAGAGTTTAGCGGTATTTTATCAGGCTCACTTTCGTATATGTTTGGCGCACTTCAAGATGGTTTATCACTTTCTGAGGCAACTATTAAAGCCAAAGAAAGCGGTTTTACTGAGCCCGATCCTCGTGATGATTTATCGGGTACCGATGTAGCACGTAAGTTATTGATCATTGCTCGCGAAGCCGGTATGAAATTAGAGTTGAGCGATATTGAAGTTGAGTCTGTATTACCACCAGGTTTTGCACAGGGCGATAGCGTTGATGAGTTTATGGCAAAACTACCAAGCTTAGATGCTGATTTTAACAAGCTTATTCAAAGTGCTGCTAGTGAAGGCAAAGTACTTCGCTATGTAGGCACAATTAAAGAAGGCCACTGTAAAGTAGGTATTGAAGCAGTAGATGCCAAACATGCACTTAGTGTCATTCGTGATGGTGAAAACGCGCTGGCTATTTTAAGCCAATATTACCAGCCACGTCCGTTCGTAATTCGTGGTTATGGCGCTGGCTCAGAAGTAACAGCCGCAGGTGTATTTGCTGATATTTTAAAAACGTTATCGCGCTAGGAGATCGTTATGATTGAAGTATATGCTCCGGCGTCTATTGGTAATTTTGCTGTAGGTTTTGATGCACTTGGCGCAGCGCTTGCGCCAATTGATGGCAGTTTATTAGGCGATGTAGCCGTTGTAAGTGCAGCACCAAGCGACGAATTTATTTGCACAGGCGAGTACGCTCGCAAGTTACCAAGTGATGCTAATGAAAATTTAGCGTACCAGTGCTTAGTGCATTTTAGAGCGCATGTTGCGCCTAATATGCCAAGCGTAAAGCTCGAGCTTAAAAAGAACTTACCAATTGGATCTGGACTTGGTTCTAGTGCGTGTTCGGTTGTGGCTACTTTTGCTGCCCTTGATAAGTTTGCAAAAACTAATTTAAGTCAGGTTGAGCTTATTGAACTGATGGCTGACTTTGAAGCAGTAGTAAGCGGCGGTCGTCATTACGACAACATCACGCCATGTTATTTAGGTGGTTTGCAGTTAACTGGTGATTTAATTCCTGATAAATCAATTGCACTGCCTGTTGATGAAAACTGGTACTACGTTGCTGCGTTTCCTGGTTTTTCGCTTAATACCGCAAAAGCGCGCTCTGTTTTACCAAAAGAGTTGAGCATGCATGCAAGTGTTGAGTTTGCTCAGCGTTTATCGGCGTTTAGTAGCTTATTGTTAACTAATCGTTTTGACGATGCGCTAAGCATAATGAAAGATGAAATAGCAGAACCTTACCGGGCACCGCTTATTAAAGGTTTTAGTGAAGCCAAAGCAAGCCTGCCAGCGCTGGGCGCTGAAATAGTCAGTATTTCGGGCGCAGGACCTACCTTGTTTAGCGTATGTAAAACACTTGAAGCTGCACAGCAATGCGCGCAGTGGTTAGAAACCAATTACATTAACGAGCAAGGCTTTTGCCACATTTGTAAATTAGATAACGACGGCACGCGTCAACTAACAGTTTTATAGGATAGGTAGTCATGCAATTACATAATTTAAAAGATAACTCACAAAAAGTGTCGTTCGTTGAAGCCGTAAAAACAGGTTTGGGTCGTAACCAAGGTGTATTTTTTCCAGAATCACTAGCCCCACTGTCCGATGTTGATGCATTGCTGGATATGGACTTTGTTACGCGCAGCGGCAAAATATTATCTCACCTAATTGGAGATGAGCTACCAAGCGATACTGTGGCACAAATGGTTAAAAATGCATTTAACTTTCCCGTTAAGCTGGTGGAAGTACAAGATAACACATACTGTTTAGAGCTGTTTCATGGTCCTACACTTGCGTTTAAAGACTTTGGTGGTCGCTTTATGGCAGAGTGTTTAACGCAGTTTAATAAAGATGAAAAAGTAACTATTTTAACAGCAACATCGGGCGATACCGGTGCAGCTGTAGCGCATGCTTTTTACAATAAACCAAATATCGACGTAGTAATTTTATACCCTAAAGACAAAATTTCACTTGCTCAGCAAAAGTTATTCACTACGCTAGGTAACAATATTCATTGTTATGCAGTTGAGGGCAGCTTTGATGATTGCCAAGAGCTAGTTAAAAATGCCTTTTTAGATGAAGAAGTTAAATCAACACTTGGGCTTAACTCAGCTAACTCAATTAATATTAGCCGTTTAGTTGCTCAGGTTTGTTACTACTTTGAAGCTATTGCACAGTTACCGAAAGAAAAACGCGCAACAGCGCATATATCAGTGCCTAGTGGTAACTTTGGTAATGTGTGTGCCGCAATGATTGGTGCGGTTATTGGTTTACCTGTAGGTAAATTAAGCGCAACAACAAACCAAAACGATACTGTGCCGCGCTTTATGCTTGATAAAAACTGGACGCCAAATGCAACACTTGAGTCGCTTTCAAATGCGATGGATGTAAGTAAGCCAAACAATTGGCCGCGTGTACAAACAATGTTAGATAATAACTGGTTTAGCTACGATAATTTTTATTCAACAAGCGTAAACGAGCAAGACACGCAAGCCGTGATGAAAAAAATTCAACAAACTGGCTATGTTGCAGAGCCTCATACTGCTATTGCTTACCAAGGTCTTGTTGAAAATCGTGCACCTGGTGCAGCGGGTATCTTTTTAGCGACAGCTCATCCTGCTAAGTTTAAAGAAAGCGTAGAGGGTATTCTAAATATTGAATTAGGTATGCCAAAACCACTTGCTGATGCACTAGCAAAACCATGCCTAGCAAGCGATATGAACGCCGATTACGACGCGTTACGTACCGAAATGCTCGCTAAATTAGGCTAAGTTAAATTAAAAGGAAAAGCGGCTTGAGCCGCTTTTTTTATAACTTTATACGGATGAATACACTTAGTTATATTTACTAATTAAATGTAGTAAATATAATTCATTTAAAATTATTATGGCTTTATAAAAAAATATCATCTTAAAAGAGCTGTGAAATAGTTTCAATCCCTGTTTAAATATCCTCAACTTAAGAGCGTAGGCAAAGAGTCGTTTAAAGCGTACAATAAAGCCTCTAAAAAACACCATACACGTTGCCCTAGGAGACCCCAATGTTAGAACGTAGCATGAATATTTCGGATTTTGATCCAGAGTTATTTGACGCGATAACCAAAGAAACTGCTCGCCAAGAAGAGCATATCGAACTAATCGCTTCAGAAAACTACTGTAGCCCACGCGTACTAGAAGCGCAGGGTTCACAGCTTACAAACAAATACGCAGAAGGTTACCCAGGCAAACGTTATTATGGCGGTTGTGAGCATGTAGATGTTGTTGAGCAATTAGCAATTGACCGTGCTAACGAATTATTTGGTTCTGACTACGCTAACGTGCAGCCACATGCTGGTTCGCAAGCTAATGCTGCTGTTTTTCTAGCATTATTAGACGCTGGCGATACTGTATTAGGTATGAGCTTAGCTCATGGTGGTCACTTAACTCACGGTTCTCACGTAAGTTTCTCTGGTAAGCTTTACAATGCAATCCAATACGGACTAGATGAAGCAACGGGCGAAATTGATTACGCACAAGTTGAAGCACTAGCACTTGAGCACAAACCAAAAATGATTATTGGTGGTTTCTCAGCGTACTCTGGTATTGTTGATTGGGCTAAATTCCGTGAAATTGCTGACAAAATCGGTGCTTATCTGTTTGTTGACATGGCTCACGTTGCGGGTTTAATTGCGGCAGGCGTTTACCCAAGCCCTGTTCCTCATGCACACGTTGTAACTACAACTACGCATAAAACACTTGCAGGCCCTCGTGGTGGTTTGATTATTTCTGCATGTGGCGACGAAGCAATCTACAAAAAGCTTAACAGCGCTGTTTTCCCTGGTGGCCAAGGCGGTCCTTTATGTCATGTTATTGCAGCAAAAGCAGTGGCATTTAAAGAAGCACTTCAACCAGAGTTTAAAGTATATCAAACACAAGTTGTTAAAAACGCAAAAGCAATGGTTGCTGTAATGCAAGAGCGCGGCTACAAAATCGTTTCTGACAAAACTGAAAACCACTTATTTTTACTTGATTTAATCGATAAAGATATCACTGGTAAAGATGCAGACGCAGCCCTAGGCAACGCTAACATCACAGTAAATAAAAATTCAGTACCGAACGATCCACGCTCACCATTTGTAACATCTGGTTTGCGTATTGGTTCTCCTGCAATTACTCGCCGTGGTTTTACTGAAGTAGAATCAAAAGAGCTTGCTGGCTGGATTTGTGACGTACTAGATAACATCACTGATGAATCTGTACAGGCGCAAGTTAAAGAAAAAGTAAAAGCAATTTGTGCAAAATTACCTGTTTACGCTTAATTGCATAAGCGGCAGTAATTTAGAGCACATAAGCTAGGGGCCTGTTTATCTTTCGAGGTTTAATTTGCAGTAGTATGTTTGGCTTTTAAGCAAGGCAGAGTCTATGTAGTGTGGTTACTCCACACAAATAGGCGATAACGCAGCATAAATGCCAAACATGCACTGCCCTCGGGTTCGTTCTAGGGGCGATTTACTCTTTGTTGCTCGATTTTTACTTAGCCCACTAGGTTACAAATCTCGAGCCGCGATTAAATCACCCCTAGATAGAACAAATTTAATCCTGAAAGGTCAACAGGCCCTATTTTTTTTGCTAAGATAAAAGACCGCTATTTAGCGGTCTTTTTTGTTTTAAAACGGAAGTACCGAGCTATGCATTGTCCATTTTGTACCGCAAAAGATACTAAAGTTATTGACTCACGCCTTGTTGGCGGAGGCCATCAAGTTCGCAGGCGTCGTGAGTGTAACGACTGCCACGAGCGCTTTACTACATTTGAAGGCGCTGAACTGGTTATGCCTCGTGTTATTAAACAAGACGGCAGCCGCGAACCATTTAACGAAGATAAACTTTTAAATGGCTTGAATCGCGCACTCGAAAAACGCCCAGTTAGCACAGAGCAAGTAGACGAAGTAGTGAATATAATAAAATCGCAACTACGCGCAACGGGTGAGCGAGAAATTTCAAGCCATTTGGTGGGTGAATGCATTATGGAAGCCCTCAAAAAGCTCGATAAAGTAGCGTACGTAAGATTTGCCTCTGTTTATCGCTCGTTTGAAGATATACGCGAATTTGGCGAAGAAATTGCCCGCTTAGGGGAGTAATACCAATTTTATTAAAAACATGATCATTCTATCGCATTAAATAGCGCACTCACTGCGTTAAAAATTATTCATATAGAACAACTATATGTCATAATTTTCGCCTTGTTATTGCGCTATTTTCTTAGCGCTATAATAGACCACTTATTTAACGCAATTGGTATAATAAATGCTGAACCAAGTTCCTTTTACCGAACATGATGAAATGTATATGGCACGCGCCATAGAGCTTGCCAAAAAAGGCCGGTTTACTACCACGCCTAATCCTAATGTTGGCTGTGTATTAGTTAAAAATAATCAAATAATTGGTGAGGGTTTTCATCAATTAGCAGGTCAAGGCCATGCTGAAGTAAATGCACTGGCAATAGCTGGCAATAATGCAAAAGGTGCAACGGCTTATGTAACGCTTGAACCGTGTAGTCATTATGGGCGTACGCCACCGTGTGCTGAAGGCTTAAAAAAGGCGGGCGTTGTAAAAGTAATCGCCGCTATGGTTGATACAAACCCACAAGTTGCAGGCAAAGGCCTTAAAATACTGAGCGATGCCGGTATTGAAGTTGCTTATGGATTACTTGAATCACAATCTCGCGCACTTAACGTTGGCTTTTTTAAGCGAATGGAACAAGGCTTACCTTATGTGACCTGTAAAATGGCAGCAAGCATAGATGGTAAAACAGCGCTTAAAAATGGGCAAAGTAAGTGGATCACAAGTCCCGCTGCTCGCCAAGACGTACAATTATATCGAGCGCAAAGCTGCGCTATTTTAACCGGTGCCGATACCGTGTTAGTAGACGATGCTAAACTTAATGTGCGACTAAGCGAGTTGCCTTGCACGCTACCTACCGATTTACCGCTTCGCCAGCCCGTGCGTGTTATAATTGATTCACAGAATCGTTTAACGCCCAACCTTGCTTTATTTAAAATCCAAAGTGATGTAATAATATTTACGACTAAGGTTGATAAATCACTGCAATGGCCGCATTTTGTAAAGCATATTGAAGTAAGTGAAAGTAACGGCAAAGTTGATTTACAGGCTGTTTTAGAAAAGCTTGGGCAACTGCAGTTTAATAATGTTTGGCTTGAGAGCGGAGCAACACTTGCTGGTAAAATGACAGAGCTTGATTTAGTTGACGAGTTTGTTTTTTATTTGGCGCCTAAATTAATGGGCCATGATGCAAAAAGTTTAGTTAATTTTCCTGAATTGACGAGTATGCAAAACACCGTTGATTTAACATTTAATGAATGTGCGCGCATTGGTGACGATTTACGTATCACCGCGTTAAAAACTCATTAAAATCACTTAATAAAAAGAGTAGCGCTATGTTTACTGGGATAATAGAAGCCACAGGCAAAATTGCTTTATTACAAAAAAAACAAGGCGACTTAGCCATTCGTATCCAAAGTGCTGACCTTGATATGGAAGACGTAAAGCTAGGCGACAGCATTGCAACCAATGGCGTTTGCTTAACCGTAGTTGATAAACATATTGACGGTTTTAGTGCTGATTTATCTAACGAGACGATTGGTTTAACCGGTTTTGCTCACTATGCTTTAGGGCAAACGGTGAATCTTGAAAAAGCCATGCAACCTGTTTCGCGTTTAGGCGGTCATTTAGTATCTGGCCATGTTGATGGCATAGCAACTATTACAAGCATTACAGCAAACGCTCGAGCAACAGAATATTGGCTTACAACCGAAGAAAATTTAATGAAATACATCCCGTACAAAGGTTCGGTATGTATTGATGGTATAAGCCTGACAGTAAACGCTGTAGAAGGTAATAAATTCAAATTAACAATTGTCCCACATACGAGTGAGCAAACCACAATTGCTCACTTTAAAGTAGGCACTCAAGTTAATTTAGAAGTCGATCAAATTGCACGTTATTTAGAGCGCCTTATAAAAGGTGCAGAGCAACCAACGGGCTCTGATATTTCGATGAGCTTACTCGCTAAAGCGGGTTTTATTAAATAACGAAACAGATAACTTATACGAGCAAATTTATGAATTTACACAGCGCACAAGAAATCATAGACGACATTAAAGCCGGTAAAATGGTTATTTTAATGGATGATGAAGATAGAGAAAATGAAGGTGATTTAATTATCGCCGCAGAGCATATTAGCGCAGAGGCTATTAATTTTATGGCCACTCATGGCCGTGGCTTAATTTGTTTAACTATGACGCAAGAGCGTTGTGAGCAACTTGATTTACCTTTAATGGTTAAAAATAATGGTGCTGCATTTTCGACTAACTTTACAATGTCGATAGAAGCATCAAAGGGTGTTACTACAGGTATTTCAGCAGCAGATAGAGCGCGTACAGTGCAAGCGGCTATAGCTAAAGGCGCAGTACCAAGTGATATTGTTCAGCCTGGTCATATTTTTCCAATTATGGCACAACCTGGCGGCGTATTAACTCGCGCAGGACATACTGAGGCTGGCTGTGATTTAGCGCGTTTAGCTGGGCTTGAAGCATCATCTGTTATTGTTGAAATACTTAATGCCGATGGCACCATGGCGCGTCGCCCTGATTTAGAAGTTTTTGCGAAAGAGCATGATATTAAAATTGGTACTATTGCTGATTTAATCGAATACCGTAACTTAAATGAAACAACAATTGAGCAAGTTGCAAAATGTAAGTTACCAACTATTCACGGTGAATTTGATTTAGTTACTTACAAAGACACAATTGACGGCCAATTACATTACGTATTGCTTAAAGGCGATATAAAAGAGCAAGAACCGACAAATGTACGTGTACATTTGCAAAGTACCTTTAACGATATCCTACTTTCAGATAGAAGTGCTGACCGTAGTTGGGGCCTTTCAGAAGCAATGGCTTATATCGCTAAAAATGAAGGTGCTTTAGTTATTTTAGGTAAGCAAGAAAGCACTGAAGAGTTAGAGGCAACTGTGAAAGCATTTGCAGCAGCTGATGCTGGCGAAAGCGTTACGCCACGTAAATTCAAAGGTACCTCTCGTACTGTTGGCGTAGGTTCGCAAATACTTGCAGATCTTGGAATTAAACAAATGCGATTAATGAGTCGCCCTAAAAAGTACCATGCACTTTCGGGCTTTCATTTAGAAGTTGTTGATTATGTTGAGCCACAATAAGCATCACGCTTAAACTAGGCTATTATTTTATTTTTATGGTATGATGCGCAGCAATTTTTGCGCAATCGCAACCGCTTGAACTTATTTTTAGGGTTATCAAATGAAAATTATTGAAGGTAGTAAGTACGCTCCTGGCAAAAAGTTTGCCATTGTCATTTCTCGTTTTAATGACTTTATCGGTAGCAGCCTCCTTGCAGGTGCTGTTGATGAGC
>NZ_PJBR01000043.1:0-24801 GCF_002863625.1 Pseudoalteromonas sp. MelDa3
GTAATATTACCCAAGTTTGCTTTATAGTGGCAAAAACTAATAAAGGATCTTTTTATTAAAAGTGAATAAAGCTAAATATCAATTGTTATTCATAAAGGAGCTAGTAAAAAAGATAAAATCTGCTATACCTAAGGTTATAAATACTATAATTATTATAGTGTTATTTAAAAATTGTTGGGTTAGTAGCTAAAATAGGTGTCGTATATGAATATCTCAAGAAAACTGATGCTTATTGTAATATTAACTGCAGCAGAGATAAGTATTACTGTCTACTCAGCTTTTGAAATAGCTAAAGGAGCTAAGTTTCATCAACTTAACTTTCTTCATTTAAAGTATACACATCAACTTACCAAGTCAGTTAAAAAAATAGAAAATGATATCCCCATAGATATAAATGCCATTGAGTCGGATATATTGTTAATTAGGCAGCAACCGATTGAATGTATTGAACAAATAAACCCGTTAAATTATGCTGTTATGAAAGTTATTAACACAGATCATACATTAACAATCTGTGAAAACGATATTGAAATTGCTGATAAAGCCTTATTGTCAGTTAATCAGTATAAAAAGGGGGAACTTAGTAGAGACGCTTTTTTACTAAATCTTAATACTTCGCTAAGTGGCTTTAATAAAAACACGGAGCTGTTTGAGGAACCAATTAGAAAAACAGTATCGTTTATACTAATGACGTTAATTCCACTTGTTATAATCATATCTTTTTTTAATATTCTTTTTATAAGTTATCTTTCTCGCACAATATCGAGCTCTATTCGAAATCTAACTCTACTTTTATCAAGTAAGCCCGAAAGCAATATTAATCTAGACGATGAACTTGATATAAAAACGTCGGGTGAATTAAAAGCACTCGTTATCGCGGCCAGACAGCGAATTAAAAATGATCTTTTAAATATTGAAAACAGTATTGAACTCAAAGAGATTATAAACAGCCAGACAGCTTCCCTGCAGCAAGCAAATGATGAGCTTGCCCAGTTTGCTTATCGGGCTTCCCATGACCTGAAGTCACCGCTGTCAGGGGCTAAATCCCTAGCGCATTTTGTTATCGAAGATATAAAAGCGGGAGACACAGAGGAGGCAAGCCGAAATGCACTGGTTATTTATCAACAAATGGAAAAGTTAGAAACACTTGTTGTTGATATTTTATTGTTAGCCAAAGCTGAAATTGGTAATGAGGATAAAGATTTAATTGACTTTAATCAGTTAATTATTGATATGAAAGAACGACTGTCTTGGCTCATGAAAGATAATCCTTGTACGCTCGAAACAACAATTAATCTATCAGTACCTATAAGGTCGGAAAAAGCGCGTTTTGCTCAAATTATTGAAAATTTGATATCAAATGGGTTGAAGTATTACGACAGAAATAAAGACTCGCCTTATGTCCGCTGTGACATTTTTAATGAGCAAGAGACGTTTTTTATTACTGTTACAGATAACGGAATGGGAATACCACAAAAGCATCAAAGTGAAGTGTTTGATATGTTTAAGCGATTTCATGCACAGACGAGCACAGGCTCTGGTTTAGGGATGGCGCTGGTTAAAAAACATATTGAGTATTTAAATGGTGAAGTATCACTGCAAAGCTCTGATGAAGGTACGACGTTTAAAATAATAATACCAATGGATAAGCTAACATGACAAAAATTAAACCCCCTATATTAATTGTCGATGACAATGAAGTTGACCGGTATATTCTTAAAAGATTAATTAAAGAGGCTGAATTAGATCTTACAATTTTTGAAAAAAAAGATGGCCAGGAAGCATTAGAATTTCTAGAAAATTATGAAGCTAACAGAAAAGAGTACCCTGATGGATTTCCTCCAATACTCATATTTTTGGACATCAATATGCCAAGAGTCAATGGTATTCAGTTTTTAGAAGAGTTTTCTAAACTGAGGAAGATGATAGAAATCAGCTCGTGTGTGGTTATGATGTTTAGCTCATCAGAAAGAGAAGAAGAAAAAAAGATTATAATGTCACACGATTTTGTTAAAGGTTACCTTGTAAAAGGAAGTTTTCAGGCAGCAGAGTTAAAAGAAAAAGTATTGGCTGTCATCGGTCAGCATTTGGAAAAACACAGCTGATTTGCATGTGTTTTAAGTTTTAACCCACTAGGCTGTGCCAATTGGAGAACCTTTAGTTTGAGTATGTGGCACAAACCAAAGGTTTTTAGCTTAAGGTTATAAAGGTGTTTGATTTAAGTTTCAATTTTACAAAGGCTCAAAATAACCTATTTATTAAAGGCTTATTTTTTACTATAGTCATCGAGCAGCAAATTAATTTCGTTTACAGGCATAGGCTTTGAAAAGAGAAAACCTTGTAAGTAGTCTATATTTAATTTTTTACACAGCTGATGCTGGGTTTCAGTTTCGATTCCTTCAGCTACTACAGAAAAATCTAGTTTTTTCAGCATTAAAGATAAGCTCTCGATTATTTTTAATCGCTTATTATTTTCTCCACCTAACGATTGCATGCTTTTGTCTAATTTTACTATATCAATAGGGTAGGAAATAAGGTGAGATATGGATGAGTAACCCATACCAAAATCGTCCAAAGCAATCCTAAACCCTTTGTCAGATAAAGAAGTTAATATCTCAATCACTTCTTTACTGTTTTCCATAAAAGCTGTTTCTGTTATTTCCAGAATAATACTACTGGTTTTTAAATTGTATTTTTCGACCGTCTCTAATAGATACGTTTGTAAAACTTCTCTTTGCAGCTGTATCGGTGAAATATTAATAGATAGAGTTAACGGCGTTTGATAGTCTTTCTGCCACAAAGATAACTGCTTTAAAGCGCTCGCAATTATCCATTTTCCAAGAGGGGCTATTAATCGGCACTCTTCAGCAATAGGAATAAACTCATCGGGGGTATAATTAACGGTTGTATCTGGCCAACGGATAAGGGCTTCGACACCTGTCATTATTTGTGTTTTTGAACAATAAACAGGTTGATAAAATAGCCTAAAGTTTTTTTCCTCTATATGCTCTTTTATACTATTTTGAATATCTACCCGACGACTAAATTCATATTGATATTGCTCTTTGTAAAAGCTTATTCTACTTTTACCACTTTGCTTTGAGCGATACATTGCAATATCAGCACATTTTAGCAGTTCATGAGATTCAGTAGCATCATTTGGGTATATGGCGCTTCCAATGCTAACACTGCAATTTAAAGTTCTGCCTTCATACAAAAAGGGTTTAGAAACTTCTGCTAAAATTCTATTTGCTATCATACCTATTTGATTAATATTG
This sequence comes from Pseudoalteromonas sp. MelDa3, assembly GCF_002863625.1. NCBI lineage: Bacteria > Pseudomonadati > Pseudomonadota > Gammaproteobacteria > Alteromonadales > Pseudoalteromonadaceae > Pseudoalteromonas > Pseudoalteromonas sp. MelDa3. The sequence continues at coordinate 3,279 of NZ_PJBR01000043.1, forward strand.
CAAATTCCACCTATTATAACTGCAAATTCATCGCCTCCTAAGCGTGCAAATCCTTCGTTTTGTCTCAGGCAACTATGAATCCTTTCTACTGTTTGTATTAAAATTTCGTCGCCGACACTATGCCCAAGCGTATCATTAATATTTTTGAAGTTATCTAAATCTAAAGCAAGTAATGCCACGCAGTTTTTAGCACGTTTATTGTTAGCTATCATTACTTTTAGTATTTCTTCAAAATGATATCGATTAGACAAACCAGTAAGCTGATCCCGTTCTGCCATATGCTTTACAGCAAGATAACTGTTGTGCATACGTTGTTCTGCCTCGAAGCGTTTTTTTGCATATATAAGCGCTTTATTTAAACTATCCCTCGTTATATCACCTTTTGGTAAAAAGTCTTGAGCGCCTGCTTCTATACACTCAATAGCCAAAGCTGAGTTCTCTGAAGAGCTAATCATGATAATTGCGGTGTTACCGAGTTTAGGCTTTGCACGCATTTCAATTAGCATTTCAATGCCATCTTCTTTAGGCATATTATAATCGAGTAGTATTATATCAAAGTGCGTGTCTTCAATGGCTTTCAAGCCCTCGGATACGCACGTTACTTCGGTAATGTCATGATGATGAGAGCCATCAGAAATAAGCATTTTTTTAATTAATTTGCGATCAACTAAGTCATCATCAACAATTAAAATATTCATACGTTCCTTCTAAGAGCAGCATCTACATGACGCTCGTTTATAATTGATAATTTCATAGTTAAACTTTGGGCCAATAAATAGTGAATGTACTGCCAAGCTTTCCATCGGAGGCTACTTCAATTTTGCCTCCATAATTAATAATGAGCTTATTGGCAATGCAGAGTCCAATGCCGCTCCCTTCAACGTCATCTCGAGATTGTAATGTTTGAAATAACTTAAATATGAGTGAAAAATATTTAGGGTCAATTCCAGGGCCATTATCTGTTATCTCAATAATGTAATATTGATTAGAGGGGATAAGTGAAATATCGATAACCGGGTGCTCTTTATTGTTATGTTTTATTGCATTACTAATAAGATTTTGAAAAACAGTTTTAAAAGGGATCAGCGGTATATCGAGTGCTTCGTTATTGGCGTGTATATCTAAAGTGACAGCTTGTGGAATTTCTAAAATTTGTTCTATATCTTGGTAAATACTTTCTAAAGATATGCTTGCATGAGTTGAATCACAGCTATTTATTCTCGAGTAGCTTAGTAAATCTTCTAGCAGTACTTGCATTCTATTAGCCCGGCTGAGCACAAGCTGAAAATTTTCTAAGTGCTCTTGAGGGAGTAAATCTTTACAGTCATCATAAATCCACTCTAATAAACGTTTTATAGCATTTAATGGTGACTTGAGATCATGTGAAGCAATACTGGTAAATTCATCAAGTTCATCGCTCATTTTTTGTAAGTTTGTGATTAGGCGTTCTTTTTCAGTTTCGTCTTTTTTTAGCTCGCTAATTGTAGAGTGAAACTTAGAACTGTTTATTTTATCTAATGAATTTTTACGTTGGACTAACTGATTAACAAAGTTTTTTTGTAAACTATTTAAGATTAATTGTTCTTTTTCGGTAAGTAGTGAATCACTTGCTCGCTCGAATACCAACCATCCAAACTTAAGGTTTGAGGGCAAAATAATAGGTGATACCACTCTAAATATTTTAGGATCATGCTCAATAACCGATTCATTAAAAACGTCATCAGATAGTTGCTCTTTAGCTACTGTTATTTTTGGACCTGATTTATATAGCTCGACAGCACGTTGAGGCAGGTTAGCAACAATAGAGGATGAGCTTGCATCAAAAATGTTTAAAATTAGCTCAGCAAAGCTTTCTAAGCTTGTTTGAATGTCATTATCAAGAGAAGTCGTTAATTGCTGCTCATCTATTAATGATACACCTTCTAAATAACTCTCTACATTGGGCATTCAAACTCCTACAACAGTATTAAATAAATATGCCTCATTAAAATGAGATGCAACAAATGATTAACTTATTGTAGTTGATTATTTTGAATGTGTTGAATAATTTGCATTATAAATAGACTTCAAATTAGAGTTTTACCTTATTATAGTCAGTAGCTTATGAATCTATTTTCAAATAAGGTCAAACTAAGTCTGATCGTGAAGTTTATAACTGAATAAATAAGTATTATGTAGAGTAGTGTTCTTACTAAAGAGCAACATGCCCTAGTAAAAACAGCATATTTAATCGCTCATTTGTATAATTGTTTGCGCTACGCTAAATAAGGTTTTATGCGTATCCATTGCTTGTTTTTGTAGCTGTTTATGGGCTTGCTCTTCCGTGAGTTTTAACTGCTCAATAAGTATGTACTTGGCTTGGTGAATTACCTTTTGCTCACTAATTACTTTTTTAGCGTCAAGTAACGCTTGGTTTATTTGTTTAATATGCTGGCTTTGCTCGATAATTAAATCGTACATACTTTTATTACTATTGAGCTTATCGGCCGCTATGTTTTGGCTTACTTCTGGCTCTGGTTGCTTAATGGCTAATTGGCCAAAAGCAGGGGCTATTTGTTGCTCTACCATATTGTTAAGTACCTGCTTATTTGTATTTAAGCTACGTTGAGCACAGGCTATTTGCATTGCTGCGGTATCAATTAACTGATCTGCTATATTTTGTTCAATTTTGTGCATTATATCTATGCGCGTAGTGGTTACTTCGTACCATACTTCGCTCAGTTGTGAGAGCGGTTGAGCGTTCTCGTCATCGAGCTTTTGCAGTAAACTTCTAAGTTGCTCTACCTGATTATTAACCTGATGCGTTGTTAGTGTGCCAAAACATTTTAAAAGGTGCGCATCGGCGTACTCATTAAAAAAGTCAAAGCTGTGGTTTTGTTCTTGTACAAAATGCGCGAGTTGTTGTTTTTGCTCTGTGGTAAATTTACTCGCTGCAAATGCTTGTGCACCACAGGCACGCTCTTGTCCTGCGTATTCTTTACCTTGCATAAAGTTAAAAAAGGCAACTAATAAGCGCGTTATTTTGGGATCGCTTGCGCCATCTGCTGCCTCTAAAATAATATTGAGTAAACTAGCAATTAACTGAGTGAATGACTGCGTAGCATGTACCGCACTAATGTTTTGTTGTGCTATTTGCTTGCGCAATACCGGTAATGCATCGAGTGCTTGTAAGCTGTAGGTAATTAAATTAAATAACCGAGTATGGCCAGTATCGGCGTTGTCGTTTATAAATGTTTGTTTAAGAGAATCATAAAATGCAGTTTGGGCGCTGTCGCTTAAAGGGATTTGTTCTTGTAATTGGGTTTTAAATCGCTCTCGATTTGAGGCCAAAAATATATTACTCATTGCGCGTTCTTTTTGTAACTGATGTACAAAATCGCCTAATTTAGTAAGCGAGGCACAACTGTTTTGTAATTGCTTTAGCGCGTGTATTTCTTGATACTTAGCCGCTAATAAAAACTGTTTTGTGAGAGGATTGCTTGTCGCCATTGGTATTATTCCACACTTTTTTGTTTTTAAAGTGCAACCACTGTTCCAATCATTAATAAATTTCATCATTGAATTTAAAATCAAGCTAATACAATTGCTTAAAGTGTTGTTTTTGTTTGTCACTGTGTTTCTATAATTTAACTTACCATTACTTTTAACTTATTTGGTGCATTTAAGCATGTTATTGCACACAACTTGAACCCAAATTAAAAACAAAAAAAGCGCCTACTCCTGGGGAGGTAGTAAGCGCGAAAAGTGCATTATTCATTTTGTATCATGCGTTAACATTCATACAGTTTAATAACTCAGGGCTAATTGCCATTTTATGATTTATTACTTCGCCAATCATAATTAGGGTAGGGCCTTGAAGGTTGTGTTTAGCATGCTCATTTACTATCAGTTCAAGCGTACTGGTAATTACTTTTTGCTTAGTGGTAGTGGCATTCTCTATTAGTGCAATGGGTGTATTACTTGGCCAACCCACTGATTGCAAACCGTTGCTTAGCGTTTGTAAGCGCGAAAGCCCCATATAAACCACTAAAGTGGGGTTGTTGTTTGCAGGCATAAACGCGTAATTTTGCCAATGAGGTTGCTTGTTAGGATCGGCAAACTGCGCCGTTAAAAATGTAACACTACGCGCTACATCGCGTGCAGTGAGCGGAATACCCGTATAAGCAGAAGTAGCACAAGCCGTTGTTACACCCGGAACAATAGCAAAATTAATATTATGCTTGGTAAGTGCATCGGCTTCTTCGTTAATACGTGCAAATATACTCGGATCACCGCCTTTTAAACGCACTACGTTTAAGCCTTGTTGCGCGTATTTAACCAGTAGTTCGCAAATGTTAGCTTGGGTCATTGAGTGCTTACCCGCACGTTTACCTACAAATACACGCTGCGCTTTTTTAGGAAGCGTTTTTAATAAATCATCGCTTACTAACCAATCGTATAAAACAACATCGGCGGTATTAATTAAACGCTGCGCTTTTACCGTAATTAGCTCTGCGTCTCCTGGGCCCGCACCAATTATATAAACGTTGCCGCTTTTAGCACTGCGATCATTTGAGCTTGTTAGCTTAGTAACAAGCTTATTTAGCCACACGTTTTCAATACCCGAAAAATAAGACAGTACACTCATAATATTCCCCTAAGCCACAGCTGTTGTAACTTTTGGTTCAGAGCTTATAAATACACTGCCGTCTTCAATTTTTGCATTAAAAACCGGTAAGTGTATTGCTTCTGCTTCTAAACATTCGCCTGTTTCTAGGCAAAAGTGTTGTTTATATAAAGGCGATGCGACAACTAATTTATTGTCGATTGAGCCAATAATGCCACGCGATAATACATTGGCTTTGCCAATCGGGTCGTAGTTGCTAATGGCAAACACAGCCGTTTGATTTTGTGGAATGTAAAAAATAGCCACTTGCTGATTATTAACTAATGCGCATACGCCGCTATTAGCCACTAGGTTGTCGATTGTTCCAATATTATGCCAAGACATCAGCTTGCTCCTCTTCAACTTCCATTACTGGAATACGGTTTTGTGTATTACGTTGCTCACGTTTTTCGGCTTCTGTAGCAGGGCGAATTTGGTTACGCTCTTGCACAAATAAAATGTTGTCGTCGGTTTCGGGGCTATTAACAAACTGGCGGAATCGTTTGGCAGCATCTGGGCTTTCAATGGCTTTTTTCCACTCACAGGCATAGGTTTGCGTAATTAATTCCATTTGCGCTTCTAGCTCGTCGCAAATGCCTAAGCTGTCGTCAATGACTACGCTTTTAAGGTAGTCTAAACCGCCTTCAAGATTTTCCATCCATACCGACGTACGTTGTAATTTGTCAGCTGTTTTAATGTAAAACATAATCACGCGGTCAATGTATTTGATCAGTGTTGGCGTGTCTAAATCGGTTGCAAATAAATCAGCATGGCGAGGGCGCATACCGCCATTACCACACACGTATAAGTTCCAGCCGTTTTCGGTAGCTATAATGCCAATATCTTTACTTTGTGCTTCGGCGCATTCGCGAGTACAACCCGATACCGCCATTTTAAATTTATGCGGTGCACGTAACCCTTTGTAGCGGTTTTCTATTTCTATTGCGTGTCCAACGCTGTCTTGCACACCATAACGACACCACGTACTACCCACACACGATTTAACGGTTCTAAGAGACTTACCATAAGCATGACCTGTCTCAAATCCGGCTTCAATAAGTCGCTCCCAAATAACAGGAAGCTCTTCTAAGCGCGCACCAAATAAATCAATACGTTGACCACCAGTGACTTTGCAGTACAGGCTAAAATCTTTGGCTACTTGTCCAATTACAATGAGTTTGTCGGGCGTTATTTCGCCGCCAGCAATACGCGGTACTACAGAGTACGAACCATCTTTTTGCATGTTTGCTAGGTACGTATCGTTAGTGTCTTGTAAGCCAACATGAGCGGGTTCTAAAATAAAGTCGTTCCATGTTGAGGCTAAAATAGAGCCAATGGCAGGTTTACATATTTCACAGCCATGACCGCTGCCGTGTTTAGTTAGTAAGTCATCAAAGCTTTTAATGCTTTCTACTTTTACCATGTGCAGTAGTTCTTGGCGTGAATACGCAAAGTGCTCACATACATGGTTGTTAACTTCAACACCGCGACTTGCTAATTCGTTATCAACAACTGATTTTAGTAACGCAGCACAACCGCCACAGCCGCTTGCTGCTTTAGTGCATGATTTTACCGAGGCTAAATCGCACGAGCCGCCATCAATCGCGCCTACAATGTCGCCTTTACTCACATTGTGACACGAACAAATAGTGGCGGTGTCGGGTAGGGCACTGCCAGATAACGACGGCGCGCCACCGCTGTCTGGTAAAATTAAGCACTCAGGGTTTTCTGGTAAGTCCATGTCGTTAAGCATGTACTGCAATAAAGTATCGTAGTCGCTGGTATCGCCAACTAGTACAGCGCCCAGTAATTTATCGCCTTTTTCACTTAGTATGATTTTTTTATAACAGCCGCGAATAGCATCTTGATATATAAGTTCTTTACAGTCTGGCGTTTTTGCGTGAGCGTCGCCAATTGAGCCTACTTCTACACCTAATAACTTAAGTTTTGTGCTCATATCGGCACCTAAAAACTCAAGCTCGCCACCACTTAATTGACTCGCTGCAACGCGCGCCATATTGTAACCAGGTGCAACTAAGCCAAATAGTTTTTTGTCCCACAGGGCACATTCACCAATGGCTAAAATATCAGGATCTGATGTTTGGCATTGGTTATTAATAATAATACCGCCGCGTTCACCGAGTTCTAAATCAGCAATTTTGCCTAGTTGGTCGTACGGGCGAATACCGGCAGAGAACAAAATCAGATCTGTTTCTAAAAATGACTCGTCCGAAAAATTTAATCTAAAGCGACTGGTTTCGCCTTTTACTATTTCGCTGGTTGCTTTTGATGTGTGTACCGTTACGCCGAGTTTTTCTATTTTATTTTTTAGTAGCGTACCGCCTTGCCCATCAAGTTGAACAGCCATAAGTTGTGGCGCAAATTCAACTACGTGGGTATCAAGCCCTAGTTGCTTAATGGCGTTTGCGGCTTCAAGCCCCAGCAAACCACCACCAATAACAACACCGCTTTTACTTACAGCGGCACTGGCTTTTATTTGTTCTAAATCTTCTAATGTGCGATACACCAAACAATGGGGTTGGTCGTTACCTTTTATAGGCGGCACAAACGGAAACGAACCTGTAGCGAGTATCAGTTTGTCGTATGGGTATTGCTCACCGGTTAGTGTGGTCACTATTTTTTCTGTTCTATCAATGCCTTCAACCCACTGGCTGGTATGCACATTAATATTAAGCTGTTTATAGTTGTCGTGAGTGGTAAGTGCTAAATCGGCGGCGGTTTTGCCATCAAATACACTTGATAAGTACACGCGATCGTATGCAAGATTTGCTTCTCCGCAAAGTACAGTAATGTCTGCGTTGGCATCGCTTTGGCGCATTTGCTCAACAAAGTGGTGTCCGACCATACCATTACCAATAATGAGTATTTTTTGCGAGGTTTGCATAGGGCATTCCTTAAAGTGACGGTTTAAATACAAATAACAAAAAAGCCCGCCACAAATACGCATTATGCATAACTGTGTGCGGGCTTCTTTGCCGATGGTTGCTAATAGCTATTGTGCTCACAACCTAAATTTTTGCCGTAAGTAAAACGGGCTTGTTAATAGAATGTTTGCAAAAACACAGCCAGTTTTTTAAGTTATTGTTTAAATAGTATTTAATGTATTTTTAGAGTGAGGATAAAACCTATTTTGTTATATGTTGGTGCGCGCCTGGCACTAAGAGGGTGCAAGTATTGTCATTGTTTTGTGCATTATCAGTCAATAAAACACCCATTATCATTCATTGTGTATTGCGTTAAATTTAACCCATGAAATACGCACACGAATTACGAGTAAAATGACTAACACAAACTCAATAGATGCTTCACCTTTTCATGAAGGCGAGCTGGCAATACAAGATAAACTCGGTAAACGAGAAATAATGGCAACATTTGGCAAACGTGCTGTGCGCTCATTTATGCCAAAGCAGCATCAAGCTTTTTTTGAGCAGTTACCATTTGTGGTTGCAGGCAGTGTTGATGAAAACGCTGATCCGTGGGTATCTATTGTTTCAGGGCAGTCAGGCTTTTTAAGCTCCCCAACTCCTACGTCGTTATTAATGATCCACGCGGTTGATAAAAACGACCCCTTACATAACACGTTAAATATTATCGGCTCGCCAATTGGTTTATTAGGCATTGAGCTGGGCACGCGTAGGCGTAACCGTTTAAATGTGCGCGTAGGTGAGGCAATTGACGATAATCAGGTGAGTTTTAATGTTGATCAATCCTTTGGAAATTGCCCACAGTATATTCAAACGCGCGACTTAACGTTTAATAGAGATCCTTTACTTAAAAGTAATGCGGTACAAAAAGTTGAATTTAATACACTTGATAACGCAGCTAGTGCGTTAATTGACACAACCGATACATTTTTTGTTTCAAGCTTTATAACCGCTAAAAACAATCCAAAAATTGAAGGTGTTGATGTTTCTCACCGTGGTGGATTGCCGGGTTTTGTAAAGCGAGAAGGTAACACATTAACGATTCCTGATTACGCAGGTAATAATTTTTTTAATACCTTGGGTAACTTTTTATTAAACCCAAAAGCAGGTTTGTTATTTCCTGATTTTGACACGGGTAATGTATTAATGCTTACCGGCAGTGTTGAAATTTTATGGGACGGGCACCCAGAGCTTGAAGGCTTTATTGGTGCAGACCGAGGCTGGAAATTCACCCTCACTAAAGGAATGTGGCTTAAAAACTTACTCCCGTTTAGTGCTAAATTTGATGCTTATTCCCCTAATACTAAAATGACGGGCACGTGGCTTGAGGCTGATAAAAACAAACAAGCCGAAAAACTAAAACATACTTGGCAGCCTTTAAAAGTAACCAAAATAATTAAAGAAAGTAATGTAATTACCTCCTTTTATTTAGAAGGGCATAACAATACAACCTTGTTACCGTTTAAAGCTGGGCAGCATTTAACTGTACAAATACCAAGTAAAAATAGTGGTAATAGCAAACCCGCTATTAGAACCTACACCGTGTCATCAAGCCCTCATGAACTATTTTATCGGTTATCGATTAAAAAAGAGCTCAGTGGTGAGGTGTCTAACTACTTTCATAATAACGCAAAACTCGGGAGCGTTATTTTAGCTAAATACCCACAAGGGCAGTTTTTTATTGACCCAACTAGTACCAAACCTGCGGTACTAATTGGTGGCGGAATAGGTATTACACCTATAATCTCAATGGCTAAACATATTGCACACGAAGGGTTAAGAACCCGCTATACACGCCCTTTGCATATTTTTCACAGTGCTAAAAATAAACAGCAGCGTGCGTTTTATAACGAGCTAAAAACGCTTGCAGATACGAGTGGCGGCGCAATTGATTACTACTCACTTTTATCTCAGCCTGAGCTTGATGAAAAACAAGTCAATGGCTCTAATTTAAAAAATGAGAGCTTTAACTTAAAAGACGAAAGCTTTAATTTAAAAGGGCGCATAAATGCGGATGTGTTTAGGTATTATTTACCACTTGATGATTACGAGTTCTTTTTATGTGGACCTGCTGCGTTTATGCAGCACGTATATAACGAACTGTTATTGCTCGGTGTGCAGGATAAAAACATATTTGCTGAAGCATTTGGACCCTCCAGTATTAAGCGCAAAGTGCTTAACACAAACGAAGCACCTAATAAAAGCAAAGAGATTAGCGTAGAAGAAGCAGACAACACTGTAATTAAATTTAGTAAATCGGGCTTTGAACAGCGTTGGAATAAAGGCGATAACACTATACTTAATGTAGCCGAAGCTCATGGTTTAGAACCTGAGTTTGGTTGTCGAAACGGCAGCTGCGGCAGTTGCGCTGTAAAAATAAATACTGGCGCTGTGGTTTATCGTAATAACGTAAGTTACCCAGTAGAGACAGGGCGGGCGCTTATTTGCTGCGCCGTACCTGCTAAAGGTGTTGATGAGCTTGATTTAGAGCTGTAGCGTTTTGAAACAAAGTATTAAACTTTAATTTAGTGTAAACTGAAAAGCTTGAGAGGCAAAAGTATTGGGGCCGCTTAACGTTATTAAGAGATATGTGGGTAAGCTCACTTAACGGTAGTTAAGCCTGAAATTGTTTTTTATTAATAATAGGCACAAAGGTGGAAGGTAAGTTGCCTTCCAACCTGATATGTAAACTTTACCTGAGGTATTTATTTATTAATATGTGAAACAGCGGCACACCTAATGTAAGTATAAGTCCCATGGACATGCCTGCTATGAGACAAGCAGCACTCCAAAATGACCACTTTTTCTGAACAGCTTGAAAGTGTTCAATATTATCCCATCTTTTATTTTGCCATGCCCATTCTCGTCCTTTAAAACCTAAGACAAATGCCATGATAAAACCAAGATAAGGAACAAGAACAAGTGCGCCAATCCATGTCCGGTTATGTATTGCCCACGCCCAATTAAATAAAAAGGCGCCCCAGCTCCATCCTTTTATACCTTCTGGTAGCTTATGGCCCTTTCCCATGCCTGAAGTGTTGGCATCACTCTTTATGTTTTTACCAGATTTGGCGTTTGAACGTTTTTTACTCACTTACTCTCTCCTTGAATATATACAATAGTCCTGTAAATTAAATCATTTTTAATTTGTTATTAAAAAATAATAACTTGAATCCTATTTGCATTCAATAGTTTACTGTATTTTATGCTGGAAATGATAAAGAGTTTTTCTTTGTCACTATTACTTATTTACACTGTTTCAAAATCATATTTATGTGTAATTGCTTTACCAGAAAGTATTTTCCTTGTTTTATATAAAAATGTCTGCACATTTTAAGAAACCATTCGCAGGATATATTTTAACTTATTGTAAAATAAAAATATTATTCACTTTTTGCAGATTTCACTTAAACAAACACAAAAAAAGAGGCTAAATAGCCTCTTTTCAAACAGTATTAAAAACTTAAAACTAAGCGAGTAAACCTGCTTTTGTTTCAGGCATTGCTATAAAACCATCAAGTTTACGAACGTTGTTTAACCATCTTAAAATATTTGGGTATTGCTCAAGTGATACGCCGCCCTCTGGTGCGTGTGCTATGTACGAAAAATTGGCAATGTCGGCAATAGTTGGCTGAGTGCCTACTAAGTACTCGCGATTTTGTAAGTATGCATCCATTGTTTTAAATAATGTATGGGCAATGTTTATCGCGTTTTGATGATCAAGCTCTGCGCCAAATACAGTAACTAAACGCGCCGAACACGGACCTGAAGCCACAAGCCCTGCAGCAACGCTCAACCAGCGCTGAATGTGCGCTTGAATAGTTATATCTTCTGGATACCAGGTTCTGTTAGCGTCAAACTTTTGTGCTAAGTACATTAAAATAGCGTTTGAATCGTTAATAACGTCATCGTTATGTTTAAGTACTGGTACTTGCCCAAAAATATTCATTTTTAGAAAGTCAGCTTGCTTTTGTGCGCCGTTTTGCAGTGCAACATCAACCATATTTACATCAAGATTTAAAAGCGATGTAAATAGCTCTGCACGATGTGAATGACCAGATAAAGTAAAACGGTATAGCGTTAGGTTGCTCATGGGTTGTCCTGTTTTTTAATTTTGAATAGTGGTTTTTAATAACGCTATTCTTTCACTATTATCAGTTTTGAAAAACCAAGCTAGTAAGGAATTAATGTCAATGCTATATTGACAATCATGGATACTATTATTGGCATTAAAACAATCATCGCGGTTGTTGAAACAGGCTCTTTTACAGCCGCAGGCGACAGGCTAGGGCTTTCAAAGGCACTGGTTAGTAAGTACGTGGGCATTGTAGAGCAAGACTTAGGGGTTAGATTATTTAACCGCTCCACGCGCAGAATTTCGATTACCGAAGCGGGGCAAAGTTATTACACAAGCGTAGTGCCTGTAATTGAAAGCTACAGCGAAATGCTCGATAACTTATCGGGTCAAACAGCACTTGCTAGCGGCAAGCTTAGGGTGAGTGCGCCGGTGTCGTTTGGTGAATCAAACCTTGCGCCGTTAATGCCTGAGTTACTGAGCCGTTATCCTGATTTAAGTATTGATTTAGTGCTTTCAGACAAAACAATTGATTTACTAGAAGAGGGGGTTGATTTAGCAATTAGAATTGGCAGTGTGTCTGACTCTAATTTAATCGCGAGGCAAATTACCAGTTACCCTTTAATTTTATGTGCATCAGCAGATTATATTCAGCGCTTTGGCGCACCAGCGAGTGTTGACGAGCTTGAACAACACGCTACGGTGATTGATAGCAACTTTAAAATAGGTCGCCATTGGCCTCTAGTTTCACCTAGTGGTGAGGCATTAACGGCAAGTGTAAACTCGCGTGTTTCGGTTAATAATCCACAAGCTGTAAAAGAGGTGGTTGTAGCGGGTGGCGGTATTGGCTTAATTCCTGAAATAGTGGTGAGAGACGATATTGCATCGGGTAAGCTTGTGCAGGTTATGCAAGGTTATAAAACCTTTGAGTTTGGCTTATTTGCTATTTATCCGCATAGAAAGTTTGTGGCACAAAAGGTCACGTCGTTTATTCAGTTTTTATTTGAAAAGTTTGAAGCTAAAAAATAAAGCTTACTTTAAACCTTACTTTAAAACTAAAAGCCAAACCAAGCTAAAAACAAAAAAAGCCTAAAATCAGTTAAGTGATTTTAGGCTTTTTAGAATGGAATATTAAAATATTATTTTAAAATAGTTACTTAATTAAAAGTGGCGCTTACTTAAAACAACTACTTACTTTAATATAATAACTGGCACATCGTTGTTTTCGAGCATTTTAATGGTATTACTGCCCACAAAAAACCGCCTTAACTTAGAATGCCCAAAAGCCCCCATAACAATCAAGTCAATGTTATTTTGCTCTTTGTATTGCATTAACGAGTCAAAAACATTGCCCTCTAAAAAGCTTGCAGACACTTCAAAACCCATACTACTAAGCTTAAATTGAGCGTTAAGAAACTTCTCTTCTAAGTTCTTCTCATTATTATTAACACTCACTAAATGACAATGAAGCCCATGTAATAAACCGCCATCAATAACTTGTTGCAGTGCTTTGTCGGCTGTTTCGCGACCATCGTACGCAATCATAAATGATTTAGGTTGCTTAAACTTTCTAGAAATAAGCAATATTGGTTGCGAAGCGCTACGCACGAGCGTTTCGATGTGTGAACCAAGTGCATTTAAATCAACACGATGATCAACACCATTTCGACCTATAACGATTAAGCGAGTATCATCTTTAAAATCAATAATAGCGTCGATTACGTCACCGTGACGTTTAATTAATTCATAGTTTTGAATATGAGCAATTTTTGCTTGTACAGCAACCGAGTCGAGTAATTCATCTGCTAGTTTTAAAGAAATCTTACTACGGTGTTCATCGAGTTTTGTCATTTCTTCAAGCAAAGCCGATTGGGCACCTAAACCAATCGTACCGGTGTAGTTACCTACATTAGTTTGTTGTATTTTTTCAAGAATATGTATAAAGCTAATTGATTTATCTAGCTTTTTTGAAGCCCAAATAGCAGCTTCGGTTACAGCGTGTGTAATGACAGAGCCATCGATACAGGTAATTATTTTTTTCATTACATTCTCCTTAATGACCGCCAAGTAATTTATCGACTTCTTTAGGGTCGTTATGTACGCCAAACTTATCAACAACTGTTTCGGTTGCGCTATTCATACCAACAATATTAACTGTTGCGCCTTCGCGTCTAAATTTAATAACCACCTTATCGAGTGACGATACACCGGTTATATCCCAAAAATGTGCATGGGTTAAATCAATTACTACGTTAGAAACCGCATTTTTAAAATCGAACGACGCTATAAACTGCTCTGCTGAGGCAAAAAATACCTGGCCTACAACTTCATAAGTTACTAGGTTTTTAGTTTCATCGTGCTTAGTTGTAACAACCATAAAGCGACCAATTTTGTTCGCAAAAAACAACGTAGCTAGCAATACGCCAACTAAAACACCAATGGCTAGATTATGCGTGGCAACAACTACAATAACCGTAGAAATCATCACTACGTTCGACGAAAGCGGGTTCTTTTTTAAATCCTTAACTGATGCCCAAGAGAATGTACCAATCGATACCATAATCATTACTGCAACTAATGCCGCCATAGGAATTAAACGCAGCCACTCATCTAAAAACACCACCATGATGATTAAAAATAAACCAGCAATAAAGGTTGAAAGTCGTCCACGACCGCCCGATTTAACGTTAATGATTGACTGTCCAATCATGGCGCATCCCGCCATACCACCAAATAAACCTGCGCCAATATTTGCAATACCTTGGCCTTTACATTCTTTATTACGATCGCTTGTGGTATCAGTTAAGTCATCAACAATAGTGGCGGTCATCATGGATTCAAGTAAGCCCACAACCGCAAGACCAATCGAATACGGTAAAACAATTTGCAGCGTTTCGAGTGTTAGCGGTACATCGGGCCATAAAAATATAGGTAGGGTGTCTGGCAGTTCGCCCATGTCGCCAACGGTTCTTATATCAAGCCCTAAAAACAGTGAAACCAGTGTAATAACAACAATACACACTAAAGGAGAGGGAAGGATTTTGCCAATTGTTGGAATATACGGAAATAAGTAAATAATACCTAAGCCCGCAGCGGTCATGGCGTAAACATGCCAAGTAACATTGGTAAGCTCGGGTAACTGCGCCATAAATATTAAAATCGCTAATGCGTTTACAAACCCTGTAACAACAGAGCGCGATACAAACCGCATTAACTCACCAAGCTTTAAAAAGCCTGCAAATATTTGCAGTACACCGGTAAGTAAGGTAGCAACCAGTAGATATTCCAGACCGTGATCTTTAACCAGCGTCACCATTAACAGCGCCATTGCACCGGTAGCAGCCGATATCATGCCTGGGCGACCGCCTACAAAGGCAATAATAACCGCAATACAAAATGAGGCATATAAACCTACTTTTGGATCAACACCCGCAATAATAGAAAAGGCAATAGCTTCCGGTATTAGGGCAAGCGCCACAACAATACCAGCAAGCACATCACCACGAACATTAGAGAGCCAATCTCTTTTTACGTGATCAAACATGTAATAAACCTAATTAGTTAGTTTCCCAAAGTATAGGGGAGTATTTTATTTAAATAACAATGATTCTCGCGCAGATGGCGATTAAGGGTGCACGCAACGTGCTGATGAAAAAGGGAGTGGTTGCCTAGGGCGGCGTAAGTTTCAAGTAAAAAGCTCCTTTTTGATTAATTAATTTACTAGCTACGTGAAAATAACATAAGAAAAAGTTTGTTTCTAGCGAATAGAAAAATAGAAGGTTACGGCTGATGAATAAAAGCCTAGTTACATTTTAGAAACATATACAATAAATAAGTTATTAATTATATAAAATAACTTAGTATATTAACAGTGAGCTATTAAGGTAATTATAATACAATGTTATTTAAAATACTCGTTATTTGCACTGTTTTAGTGCACTTAAACGTTTTTTTTATTTAATCTGGTGCGTAACTGGAGTTAAATAAATGCTTCTAAATATTCTAACGTTATATTGTTGACAAGTTGTTACCACTCGCTATTATACACCCCACAAAAATTCAAATTACTTTTTATTTCAAGTGCAAATAAAACATGTTTGATATAAATAATGGAATTAAATAAGTGAAAACGGAGCAGTTAAGGAAACCTTACGGTTTTACCCTTGTTGAATTAATGATAGTAATTGCAATTATAGGTATTTTATACTCAGTTGCACTTCCAAGTTATACGAGTTACATACAGAAAAGCCGAAGATCTGATGTTCAACAGATTTTGCTACAGCAAACGGCTGTTCTCGAAAGACAATACACGCGCGTTGGTGGTTACCCAAATACATTTACTTTTCCTACCTCAGATTATTACTCCTTTAACTATACAACCGATGCAACTACAGGCGCTTCAAATGGGTCTGAATTTACAATACAAGTTACACCTAAAGGTGCTCAGAAAAGTGATGAGTGTGGCAAGTTGTCTGTAAATCAAAGTGGTACTAAGTCAGCAGATAAATCGCAATGTTGGTAAAAAAAAGCCTTGGTTTTACTTTACTCGAAGTTTTAATCACGATGACCATTATTGGTATTTTAACTGCAGTTGCGGCTCCTTCGTTTATTACTTTTATAAAGCGAGACAGATTAGTTACAAATTCGAATCAACTGCATAGTGTTTTTAAATTTGCGCGTAGTGAAGCCATTAAAAGAGATCAAAGTGTTTTTATCAAAACGTTGAATAAACAATGGCTAGTAAAAACTGCTATTAATTCGACGCAAACCACGTTAAATATTTTTGAAACTACACATAGCAGCATTTCTGTAGATTTAAAGAATATTAATATTTCAAGTACGGGTGAATTAGGCCAAATGTATCAAATCTTGGTGAGTGATAATGACAGTACAACTGGCGACTTTACTTTATGTATTTTACAAAGTGGGCAAAGTTGGTTAGTTGAGGCCCCAGAGACATGCTAATAAATTACAGCAAAGGGTTTTCTCTTTTAGAAGTTATGGTTGCTTTAATTGTCGCGACGGTTGCATTGTTAGGGCTTGCTTCAGGTCAACTAAAATCATTGCAATATATTACAAACAGCTTCAATTATACGGTGTCAATAATTGAGGCTAATAATGTTTTAGAGCGTATTTGGCCTCATTTATGCGAGCTACAACAAACAGATCCAAGTTTGTACAACGATACTGACTTTAGAAATTATTTATCCCCACAAATTGATGCATATACACTCACTCTACCTGCTAACTTTTCAAATGATTTATCGGTTGAAGTAACCTGGCAAGATAAGCGTTTGACTGACAACTTAGAAAATCGCGTTGTAATTACAGGAAGCTTCCCAACACTACCTGATGGTTGCACGCCATGAAACATCTAATAAATAAACATAAAGGCTTTACTTTAATAGAGCTTATGGTTGCACTTGCTGCAGGTATGTTTCTATTAGGCGGTGTGAGTCTGGCTTATTCTTCAATTAATAGCAGTACCAGCACAGCAAAAGATTTAGAAAATGCATTAGATGTAATCCGATTTAGCAGTAAAGTATTTACACGAAGTCTAAAACAAACCAACTCAGTCCCTACTTACACAAATAATATTCTAAGTGTTGAGCAAGCGATGGGGTCATCTGCTTGTACTGGCTTAACTATTAGTGCGCCATTTATCGAAAAATATAGCCATGAAGATGACTCATTATTTTGTGATGTAGGGAATGGAAAAGTAAAAATATTAAAAGGTGTTAATGCAATTAGCTACGTAATTGATAACAACGTAGTGAGTGTCCTTGTAGAACCTATAAACTTACCAAGCCAATTCAATAACAGCTTAGTGATTGATATATCTTTGTCGCAAATGGTAATGAATAAGGCATTTCAATAAATGAAAAATACATCTGGTTTTACACTTGTTACTGTACTTATTTTAACATCTATGGCTTCAATTGTTGTACTTAGTACTCTTAGAGATAGTGTGATCCAGGAGCGCTTGAGTGGTAATTTTCAGAAAAAATTGAACGCAAGGTTGATGTCTGAGAAAGGGGTATTTTCAAGTATTGAAAAACTAGAAACAGCAATGCTTGCAGATCCGACTATAAATATTAACGATTTAATAGCCCATAATAGTGAAGTTTCTGGTACAAGTTCGCTTGAATCTAGTATATACAATGCAACCATTGAGATTGACAGTAATGGCGATATTTTAATTTCTAGCGAAGGTACTCGCTTTGAAGGTGAGAACCAAATGCAAGCTATATTCGAATATGTAGCTGGTGGGGGCGGAACGACCAGCAGTGCCTCAGTTTTTTCTAATGGAATTACAGGGTGTTCTGGTGTTGCAATTAGTGGAAGTGGCTTAATTGATAGCTATGATTCGTCTTTAGGGGATTATAACGACACACTAGCTGATGGTAACAAAAATACATCAGAAGAATCTTTTGTTAATACAGTTAACGACTCTGGTGATATTACGCTCAATGGTAGCGGTACAATTGAAGGTAATGTTCTATCCTCTAGTAATTTATCAATTATTCAAGGCGCTGATATTACAGGCAATATTCATAGTAATGGAAATTTAATACTCTCTGGTGGCGTGGTCGTTGGAGGGGATGCATCGGCATATCTAAGTTTCACACAAAGTAGTGGTACTGTTTCAGGTAGTATTTCAGCAAACCAATCTATATCAGTAAAGCAAACTCCAGTTGGTGGTGATATTAGTTCATCAGGTCCAATTTCTATTACAGGTAATGCAGTCCAAGGAACAATTCGTTCATATGATTTAGTCGCTCTTAATCAAACAACAATACGGCACGGCGTTTATACCTCCGGGAATTATGAGCAAACAGGGGGAAGTGTATACGGTGGAGTGCGTGTTCAAGGTAATGTGACGCTTAAACAGTGGGGCAGTACTATTGATAGTAAAGACCTTAGATACGCAGGTAATGGCTCTTTTAAGGGCGACACACCAGAGTATGCTTTTTCACCTTATAAAGTATCAAGTACAGACATATCAATACCAACTATTGAGCCAGTTGAAAAAATAACACCAGAAAGTGAAAATAATAGAGGGTTAACTGCGTGTGATCCACTTGATATTGCAACAGCAATTGATAGCGTGTCAGTTAATACGACAAGCCCTGACCTTTTTATAAATAACAATAGCAGAGCTGGTGACTTACTCGAGTTAGAAACTAACACGGCTAACTTTTTAGTAGACTTTGGAAGCACTCCAGATGGTACCATCACTGCTAAAGCTGCAACTTTCCTTGATTCAGCAACTCAAATATTTTATTTTGATGATGTAACAATTAAAGGCCGAATGCAGGTAAAAAGTAATCATAATGCAGTTATGTTTGTAGATGGCGATTTTACAATGAATGGCGCAAGTTCGCTAACAATCCCTGATAACAGCAGCTTAACTATCATAATTAAAGGAAAGCTTAAGATAGGAAATGGGGCACAAGTTTACGCACCTGACAATGGGATTACAAATGAAGGCAGGCCCGTTTTTAGTATTTATAGTTCTTACAGTGGAAATGATACTGGAATAGAGTTTTCAGGTGGTACACGAGAGCTTTATGCTGTTATATACGCACCACTTTCACAAGTTAAAGTTACTTCAGCAGTTGGTTTTAAAGGGTCTATTTTAGGAGATACTGTTATTGTAAGCGGCGCCGGTGGTATTCACTTTGACACGGCGTTAAATGAAGCCAGTTTTGGTGGTTCTTCATCTGGTGGTAATGGATCTGCAAGCAAGTTAGTTTTCAAAGGATGGCGCTTTACCCCCGTTGAAAAAAGCAATGAATAACAAAGCTATTAGGTCGTTATTCAAAGCTCAATTCTATAAGGGAATCTATCAGGATTATTAAATTAATTACTTTGCTCAAGATTTGCTTATTTAAAACTCAAACGTAAAACCAAACTCTCTTAATTTTTCGTACACGTTTATGTCAAAACGATAAAGCGTTGCGGCTCTGTGAGCTACGTTGGTTTGTTTTTCTTTGCAGTTTATTAGTAAGTTCATTTTTTGAAACTTACGTCTAAAGTTAGGTTTATCGAGTGATTTATTTAAAATCGACTCGTAAATTCCTTGTAGCTCAAGCAGGGTAAATTTTTCTGGAAGTAAGCTAAAACCAATAGGCTCGTGCCTTACTTTATAGCGTAAGTAGTCTAAGCCACTTTTTAAAATATCGGCATGGTCAAACATTAAAGCCGGTACACTATTTACATCAAACCATTCACACTCTAAAGCATTATCGCCGCTCACAAGGTTGGTTTCTTCAAAGCGAACGAGTGAATAATAAACAATAGTAATAATGCGTCTAGCAGGGTAGCGGTCTACGTTACCAAAAGCACCTAACTGATCTAAGTACAGGTTTTCAACACCGGTCGTACTTTTAACAACATGTAAAGCTGCAAGGTCTAAGTTTTCATCTTTACGAACCCAATGACCAATTAAACCCCACTGGCTTGTTGCAAGGCCGCGGTTATATTTAACCAGCAACACCTTTAACTTACCTTCATGAATAGCAAATACAATATTATCTACGGTTAGATTACTAATGCAGTCATCAGGAATCGATTCTTCGTCGATGTTGTTAGAAATGTTTGATGTTTTATAGTGCATAAATTACTCAGCCAAAGCTATACGAAGATATTGTTATAAAGACTATTAAGGGTATATAAAAGGTGGGTAAAGCGCAAATAAAAAGCTTTTATAATTCCTATTTAAAACAATCAGATAAACCTAAAAAAGGTTTACGCCCCATTGTTAGGATAGGAATTGGCTTAGCTACATTTCAGCAATTAGTCGGCATTAACGTTGTTTTTTACTATGGCGCGGTACTTTGGCAAGCAGCTGGTTTTACTGAATCTGACGCGTTACTCATTAATATAATAAGCGGCTTTGTAAGTATTTTAGCGGTGTTTATTACCATGTATTTTATAGACACAATTGGCAGAAAACCTTTTTTGTTAACCGGCTCAATTGGTATGACGGTGACACTTTTGGTTATTGTTTATGCCTTTTTAAACGCAGATATTGGCTTAACAGGTAATTTAGAGCTAGGAGAGCAGGGCATAGTTGCTTTAATAGCCGCTAACGCTTACGTGTTCTTTTTTAACCTATCGTGGGGCCCTGTAATGTGGGTTATGTTAGGCGAAATGTTCCCTAACCAAATTCGCGGCTCTGGCCTTGCAGTTACTGGCTTTGCCCAGTGGATAGCTAACTTTTTAATTACCTGGTCGTTCCCTGTTATGCTCACAGGCATTGGTTTAGCTGGTGCGTATGGTTTTTACGCATTTTGCGCGTTTGTTTCAGTTATATTTGTATTTAAGTTTTTACACGAAACCAAAGGCAAAGAGCTTGAACAAATGAAAGGGTAAATATTATCCCTTTAATAAGCGCCAAAACTATTGTAATGGTTTTGGCGCTTATTTTATTAATTTCAAGTCCAAAAATGTAATTTAAGATCACTCCTCTCTAATACTTTTATTTTCAAATCCTGTAAACCTATTCAAATCCAGGTTTAGAATTCAACTGTTGGTGAAAATATAGACAGAGTTTTATTAATTAAGCTCCCGAAATTTATACGGTTTAAATCAATTAAGTGTTTGTAGAGTGGAAAATCTGCCTTATTTACAGAGTGTTTTATGTGGAGTAATACTTTATAATTAAGGGCTAGTTCATAAATGTTATTAATTTTTGACGTTATTTGCGTATTTAAATGTTGTGCAGCAAGTGTTCTTACGTATTAGTTATTAAGTAACACCTATCTAATACTTTATAGTTGTAAAAAGGAATAAGTTTGAAGGGATTTCATAAACAAAAAATATCTAGCTTTCAAATCATAAAAAATAGTTATG
>NZ_PJBR01000044.1:0-24385 GCF_002863625.1 Pseudoalteromonas sp. MelDa3
TGCTAGGGCACACCCCAAACGCGATCGAAAAACAGGAGTATTTCAGTATGGGGTAGAGCCAAATTTTTAAGGCTGTACTTAATGTTTTTCTTAAGTACCTACCTATGACATCCATGTAGGCAACAAAGAGTTTATCGTCCCTAGAAAGAACCCAACGGGCAGCGCATGTTTGGCATTTATGCTGCGTTATCGCCTATTTATGGGGAATAACCACACTTCATAGGCTCTGCCTTGCCTAAATACCAAACACACTGCTACAAATTCAACCATCAAAGATCAACACGCCCTCGTATTTTACTGCGTTGACTCCGCCTTTTTACGACTCATAATTTTACCTGCGATGCTTTGCACAGTGCCTTTTAGTAAGCTGCGTTTGTTTTCAAGCCGTGGTAATGGGCGACTAAGCTCCATTGCTTTGTAACCAATACGCGCTGTAAAAATACCGGCGCTGACCCCTTGCGCTGCCCGCCCCGAAAGCTTACCTAAAAGCTCAGCACTTAGTGCAGTTGCAGCAAGGTCAGATACAAGCTCAGCACTGCCTACAAACATTACTTGTTTTATCAGCATACGGTATAACTTTATACGGCTCGCGTAGCCAAAACCAATGCCGTAAATTTTACCAATTTGTTCTATTAACTTAGTACCGCGCCAAAGCACAGCCATCATATCCACCAGCGCAAGTGGGCTTAGGGCAACTAGCAGTGCAGATTCAGTCGCAAAACGATTTATAAGCTTTTTAGCTTTGGTGTCTTGAGTTATTAATAAACTGTTGGCGTACAGCGTCATTATTTCTTTGTCGCTGTGATGCATCGCTACTTGGTTTTTGAAGGTTTCAAAGTTATCAAGCTCCTGGTGTTTATTAAGCTTTTCGAGCCAAGGTAATGCACCGCCTACTTGCTCGCTGTTTAAAAGCCTGTCGGCTTCAACTCGGTGCAATTGGTTACGCTTTAAACTGCGCAGCATTCGGTACTCTCGCCACAATAAGCGCCCTATTAGCAGTACGCCACTTACAACCGCGGTTAAATAAACACTGCCTAAAATAATTGACTGCTCGAAAGCAAATAATAACGAGTATGCAAACTCTAAAAGCACCAGCACTATAAAACTAATAGCAAAAACACCTTTGAGCGTTTGCCACTTTGACTTTTTGTACACAGGTTCCAGATCTATTTCTGGCTCTAGTGCTTCATCTTCAAGTTCTTCGTAATCACTTTGTCCGTGCTGAATAATTTTTGCAGGTGCTAAAACGGGTTCGTTCTGCTCAATGCTTTGCGTATCTATGCGACGCCCTGCTTGAAATGGTTGGTTTGACTCACTCATGTTAATTTGTCTCCTAGCAGGTACTGCATGACATGATCTAATCGAATATGTTTTAGTTGTTTATCGGGGCTCGGCATTGGAGAAAACGATAAAAACTCAAATCCCTGTGCTGGCCACTCATTTTTATTAAGCATCCGCGAGGGAGGTTGCGGCGGTAAATACGTAAGCCAATCAGGCTCGTGTAATGGTTTACCGTAAATGCAGTCAAGCGTTTGGCCTTTGTCGGCAATTTGGCGCGGCTGCGTTGCTGTAATTGACGACATGGCCATGGTTTCTATTTTTACACCATCAAACTTTAAATGATTACTTTGCTCATGCACGAGCGAATCAAGTAGCAGTGCTAAATCTTTATGGTGCTTAGCACTTATATGATCTGACTTATTAGCTGCAAATAATATTTTGTCTATGTTGGGCTTAAATAAACGTTTAAAAAAGCCCGATTCACCATAGTTAAAGTGTGCGAGTAATTGGTTTATTACACTGCTTTGCTCTTGGAGTGTTTCGTGCCCTTCGTTTAGCGCACTAAGTACATCTACAAGTACGATTTGGCGATCGAAGTGTCTAAAATGCTCATTATAAAATGGTTTTACAACTTCTTTTATATAGGCGTTAAAGCGCTTAATTAAATGCGCTAAATTAGAACCCGCAACGACATCGTCACTGTTTATTTCACCCGACACTGGAAAAAACAATAACAATGGCGCGCCTTGTAAGTCGCCAGGCATAAGCATACGCCCAGGTTGTAACATAGCAAGTTTGGTGTCTTTTTTAAGCTCGACTAACATGCTTTGATAAAGCTGAGCAATATGAGCAAGTGCGTTTTCATCAACGGGAGCGTTTAAGTCAAGTTGCTCAACGGCCATTAAAAAATCACTTGATGTGTTTACGCGCGAAGGCTGAGTTAATAACGGATATTGTTGCTCGCACCATTGAGCATAGCTTTGCTCAAGCATAGGTAAATCAAGGAGCCATTCACCCGGGTAGTCAATAATATCTAAATAAAGCGTTGATTGCGGCGAAAAGTGGCCGCGCAGCCCTGCGTTACTTTGATACTTTATTGCCAAGCGCAGCGTATTAATCCGCTCAGTTGATGCAGGCCATGTAGGCATCCCATCGCTGGGTAATAATGAATTTAGCGCGCGCGTATAATTAAACGTAGGAACTTTTAACGCCTCTTGCGGCACAACTTTAGTGGCCACATGGCGGTGCTCGCGCATTACATCAAAAAAAGGTAAGTTTTTATCGTCCGCTTGGGTTGTTAAGTGTTTAACAAGCGCGGTAATAAAGGCTGTTTTACCACTACCACTTAGGCCAGTTACGGCAAGTTTTACGTGTTGGTCTAAACTGCGATGAAGGGCTTTTTGTGCTTTGCCTTTAATACTTTTAAAGGTCTTTTTTGCAAATGATTGGCTCATAAAGTGTCTTGCACCTAATTTGCCGTAATTTATCACGCTGCAAATAAGGTGCTATTAAATCCTTTAAAGTTTGTTAATTTCACGGCTCACCGTAAACTCGCTTGAAGTTACATGGCGCTCCATATCTTGAAGGCGAGTATCTACACGCGTTAAACGCTCTTTTAAATCTTGCAATGCGCGGCGCGGTGGCTCGCCCTTTTGCCATACTTTAAATTTTACTTCTAGCGGATCGTCAGTTTTAGTTGAGCTTTTAGTTTGCACTGTTGCGGGCTCTTTTTTATCTAAAATGAACCAGGCTGCAATATACGCTACCACAAATAATGGGCCACCCGTTAGCAGTACCGCACTAACAAATATAATGCGAACTAACCATAACTCCATATTAAAGTAGTCACTTAATCCCGCACATACTCCGGCTATTTTACCGCGTTGTGGGTCTCTTAATAATTCGCGTTTGGCACTCATACTTTGCGTCTCCATTGTGGTGACTCTTGATCAAGTAATGCTTCAAGTGTTTCAACCCTGTCTGCCATTTTTTCGGCTTTATGTGCAAGCTCAAGTAACTGGCGATGTTCGTGTTCACTTAAACCTTGGCTTACTTGTTTTTTGCTACGGTAATGTAAAATTAACCACAGCGGTGCAACAAAAATCATAAATATAACAAATGGTACAATTATTACGTCTGAATCAAACATAATCCTCTCCTGACAATCCGTTTTGATGTTTTTAAGCAGTGGGGCACTTTAAGTGCCCCTTTATAAATTATTTATCAGCTAGCTTCTTTTTAAGTTCGGCTAGCTCATCATCTATCTTTTCATTTTTTTGTAGATTAGCAATTTCGTCCGCTAACGTCTTTTTACCTAAATCGTAAGACTCAATTTGAGATTCTAGTCCATCAATTTTGGTTTCGTAACGTTCAAAGCGGTTAAGTGCGTCTTCTACTTTTGAACTATCAAGTGTCTTTTTCACTTCAAGGCGCGACTCAGCCGAACGTTGGCGAAGTATAATTGCTTTTTGACGAGATTTCGCATCTGCTAGCTTTTCTTGTAGTGTCGTTACTTCTTGCTGTAATTTCTCAATATGAGACTCTACATGTTCAAGTTCACTAGCGACTGAAGCAACGGCATCTGCCGACTTTTGCTTTTCAAGCAGGGCTGAACGCGCTAAATCGTCGCGGTCTTTACTTAAAGCCAGTTCGGCTTTATCTTGCCAATCGCTTACTTGTGCTTTAAGCGTATCTAAGCGGCGTACAATTTCTTTTTTCTCAGCCAATGTTTTAGCTGATGTAGAACGTACTTCAACAAGCGTGTCTTCCATTTCTTGAATAATCAGACGAACCATTTTTTCTGGGTCTTCTGCTTTATCTAAAATGGCGTTGATATTAGAATTAACAATATCTGCAAAACGTGAAAAAATTCCCATAACATTTACCTCTGTAATTAAAACTTAGTTAGTCTGCTATAACTAGTATCAATATGCTTGCCAACTTTTTAAAAGTTAAAATACACTTTATTTTCATTACGTTAAACTAAATATACAAATTTCTTTAGTTATCCCTATTTATGAAATACACTAACTGTTAGTAAAAATGACCAAGAGTTAGGAAATATGAGCCAATATCGCCAACAGGATAATTTACTCGGCCAATCAGATAGCTTTCTATCTGTATTAGATCAGGTATCGCAACTGGCTAATTTAGATAAACCGGTACTTATTATTGGTGAACGCGGCACAGGTAAAGAGCTAATAGCAGCACGCTTACACTTTTTATCAAAGCGTTGGGATCAAAACTACGTAAAACTTAACTGTGCAGCGCTTAACGAAAACCTTCTCGAAAGTGAATTGTTTGGCCACGAAAGCGGTGCCTTTACGGGGGCAAGTAAACGCCACGAAGGTCGTTTTGAACGCGCCAACAGCGGCACACTGTTTTTAGATGAATTAGCTAATACCTCAGCTATGGTACAAGAAAAACTGCTGCGCGTTATAGAATACGGTGAGTTTGAACGTGTTGGCGGCAAACAAACTGTAAAAGTAGATACACGCTTAGTGTGTGCCACAAACGAAGACCTCCCTTATTTGGCTGAGCAAGGTGAATTTAGAAGTGATTTACTCGATCGCCTTGCCTTTGATGTAATTACCCTGCCACCACTGCGCGAACGCCAAGACGATATTATGCTTCTTGCTGAGCAGTTTGCGATGAATATGGCGCGCGATTTAGAGTGGGAACTCTTTAGCGGTTTTACCCGAAGCGCAACAGAAACACTGCTTAGTTATGATTGGCCTGGTAATATTCGTGAACTTAAAAATGTGGTTGAACGCAGTTTGTATCGCCACGGTAGTGAACATATCCCCGTTCACCAGATTATTTTAGACCCATTCGATAGCCCATTTAGACCAAAAGCGCGCATTAAAGCACCTATAGCGGCTCAAACTGTTAATGCCGAGCCTATTGTTGTTGCGCCGCCGATTGCTCAAGCAAGCAGTAATATAGCCGTCGATATTCAATTTCCGTGCAGCTTAAAAGAGCGTTCTAACGACTTTGAAATAAACATGATTAATAAAGCGCTCGAACATAGCCAATTTAATCAAAAGAAAACTGCAGAAGTACTTGGTTTAACGTATCATCAATTACGTGGTTATCTTAAAAAATACAACTTGTTGGATCAACAATAGTCAGAGGTTATGCGGGTGCATAAATTATTACTTGTTTTGCTTGCCACCACTTTAGTTGGTTGCCTTGATAGCAAAGAAGAAATCATAGAAGAAAAAAACCAAGGCTTAGTTTATTGCGCTGAAGCTAACCCTGTGTCGTTTAATCCGCAAGTCACGACCACCGGTTCAACTATTGATATAATTGCTAACCAATTATACGACCGTTTAATTAGCATTGACCCTGTTACGGCAGAATTTCAAAGTGAGCTGGCGACCGATTGGAAAATTAGTAAAGATGGTAAATCGGTTACCTTTACCTTGCGTAAAGATGTAAAGTTTCATACAACTTCTTATTTTACCCCATCGCGGGATTTTAACGCCGACGACGTTATATTCACCTTTAGCCGATTATTCGATGTATACAATCCATATCACTTTGTGGGCGATGCCAATTACCCGTATTTTCAAAGTGTGGGGATTGATCAACTCATTCGTAAAATTGTGCGTGTGTCTGACTACCAAGTGCGTTTTGAATTGTTTAATCCTGAAAGCAGCTTTTTAGCTAATATGGCCACCGACTTTGCCGTAGTGCTTTCAGAAGAATACGCCATGGAACTTAAGAAAAAAAACCAAGAAAACTTATTTGATCAGTACCCTATTGGCACTGGGCCGTATATTTATAAAGAATACCGCCGAGATCACCTTGTACGCTTTTACCGTAATCCACTTTATTGGAAGCACGACGTTGCACTTGAACAATTGGTTTACGACATAACCCCTAACGGCACTACGCGTATAGCAAAAATGCTGACTAAAGAGTGCGATGTAACGGCTCATCCAAGTAGTGCGCAATTAAGTATTTTAGCGCAACGTGATGATATAAACGTTGAAAAAGAAACGAACTTAAACATAGGTTATTGGGCATTTAATACAGAACGTGCCCCGTTTGACGACTTACGCGTACGCCAAGCACTCGCACATGCAATAGATGTAGATAAAATAATGCAGGCGGTTTATTACGGTAACGGTACTCGCGCACAATCTATTTTGCCGCCAACCTCTTGGGCGTTTGAGCCACAAGAAGATATACCTACGTTTGACCCAGAACTTGCTAAAAAGTTACTAATTGAAGCTGGCTTACCTGATGGCTTTGATATGACGATATGGGCTATGCCTGTGAGTCGTATTTATAACCCTAACGCGCGAAAAATGGCTGAGCTTATGCAAAGTGATTTACGCAAAGTGGGCGTTAATGTAAGCATTGTAGAATATGAGTGGAACACGTTTATTCAACGTATTGGCGAGCATAGGCACGACAGTGTATTACTTGGTTGGGCCGCAGATACACCCGATCCTGATAACTTTTTTAGCCCACTGCTGAGTTGTACCGCTACTTTTAGTGGTAAAAACCCAGCAAACTGGTGTAATCCCCAATTTGATTTATTGCTTACTCAAGCACTAGACACCACTGATTTAAACAAACGTAAAAAATACTACGAAGAAGCACAAAGCTTAATTATTCAAGAGCTGCCGTTATTACCTATTGCTCATGGCCTGCGCTTTCAAGCGAGTAGCGCCGATGTGGAAGGCATAACACTTGGCCCGTTTGGCGCTATTTCGCTTGCCAATGCGAGGAAGAAATAATGATCTTAGATTATATTTTACGTCGCCTTGGTTTATTCTTTTTTATGATACTGATGCTCAGCGTATTTACGTTTTCACTGGCGTATTTATTTCCCGGTGATCCGCTAAGTAATTTAAGTGGCATACCAAGTAGTAACTTTGCACAGCATAGTGAGCTTGAAGACAAATATTTATATAACAGCAATTACTTTATGCAATACATTGCCTTTTTAGGGCGAATATTTCAGGGTGATTGGGGGCTTTCGTTTGCCTCTGGTAATAGTGTGTTTAGCCATATTGTTGATTTGTTACCGGCTACTTTAGAGCTAAGCGTATACGCATTAATTGTATCGGTTGTTATTGGTGTACCGACTGGCATTTTAGGCTCTGGGTATCATAAACGTTGGCCAGACAAGCTCATAAACTCTACCACTATGGTGGGTTATTCAATGCCTGTATTTTGGCTCGCATTGTTATTAATAATGGTTTTTTCATTAAAGCTTGGCTGGTTTCCTATGTCGGGAAGAATGGGGCTCCTTTACGAAATACCCGCCAGTACTGGTTTTATTTTAATTGATATTGCACTGGCTGGCTTTCCATATAAAGGAATGGCCTTTGTTGATGCGCTGCGCCATTTAACACTTCCGACTATTGTACTGGCTATGTATCCAACCACTGTATTAGTGCGCTTTACTCGCGAGTCTATGCTTAAAGTAATGGATCAAAACTTTATTAAAACAGCTAGGGCAAAAGGCCTTAACCGCCGCCAACTTATCATGCACCATGCACTGCGTAATGCATTACTGCCGGTAATTAAGCAAATTGGTTTGCAATTTAGTACGCTAATAACGCTTGCGATGATTACCGAAGTTATTTTTTCGTGGCCGGGTATTGGCCGATGGTTAATCGATAGTATTTATCAGCGTGACTTTCCTGCAATTCAAGGCGGGTTAATGGCAGTGTCTTTATTTGTTATTTTAGCTTCTATTACAGCTGAGCTTACTTACACTTTATTCGATCCACTCTCGCGGAATCAGGCCCATGGCAAAGTTTAATTTATTTTCTGAAGAGTCGAATAAATCGCCACTGGCGCGATTTTGGCGAAAGTTTAAAAATAACCACCCTGCTTTGGTTGGTTTATGGATATTTATGGCGTTTGCACTATTAGCCGCCACCGCTCCTTTTTTAGCCCCGTATGGTGTAAACCAACAACACACTGATGCACTGCTTATTCCGCCATCGTGGCGAGAAATGGGCGATGTACGCTTTCTTTTAGGTACCGATGATTTAGGCCGTGATGTACTCTCGCGCTTAATGAATGGTGCTACATATACGTTTGGCCTCTCTGTTGTAGCCGCCCTGATCACAACTATTTTTGGTGTGTTAGTGGGTACTTTTGCAGGGATTAGTAAAGGGCTGCGTTCAAGCTTTTTAAATCACTTGCTTGATATAACGCTTTCTATTCCTTCTTTGTTACTGGCAATAATAATAATCGCCATACTCGGCCCGGGTTTAATGAATACCGTATGGGCAATTATTTTAGCATTACTGCCGCAGTTTATTCACTCAGTGCGTAACCTGATTGTTGATGAATTAAGTAAAGACTACATTACTGCGTTTAGACTAGATGGTGCGTCTAATTGGCATATTATATCGCGTGGTATTTTTCCTAATATTTATGAGCATATTGTGGTTATATTCACGATGGCGCTTTCTACCGCTATATTAGATATTTCAGCACTGGGATTTTTAAAATTAGGGGCTCAGCCACCGACGACCGAATGGGGCGCAATATTAGCCGAAAACCTAGGCCTCATTTATTTAGCACCGTGGACTGTAGCGCTACCTGGTATACTGTTATTTTTAGCCGTGTTATCTACTAATTTAGTAGGCGATGGCCTGCGACAAGTGCTAAAAGCACGTAAGGCTGATTAAATGCAATTACTCGATGTTCGTAACTTAACAATTGAACTACGTACCTCTGAAACTGTAATTAGAGCCGTAGACAGAGTGAGTTTTAGCTTAAAAGAAGGCGAAGTACATGCGCTTGTGGGCGAGTCTGGCTCTGGTAAAAGCCTAATAGCAAAAGCGATTATTGGTGTATTGAACGAACGCTGGGATATTACTGCCGACCGTATTCATTGGCGCGGCGTAGACTTAATGCGTTTAAGTCCAGAGAAACGCCGTAAAATAGTAAGCCAAGATATAGCGATGATCTATCAAGATCCAAGTCGCTGCCTTGACCCAACCGCTAAAATATTTGACCAAATTGCCGAAACATTGCCAGAGATCGCAACTAAAGGTTTCTTTTTAAAGCGCAACCGCGAGAGAAAAGACAGAGTAAAAGCGCTTATTCATAAAGTGGGCATTAAAAACCACGAAGCAGTACTAAGTAGTTACCCTCATGAGCTCTCAGAAGGCGTATGTCAAAAAGTAATGATTGCAATGGCCATTGCCCGCACTCCAAAGCTATTGATAGCAGATGAGCCAACTACAGCGCTTG
Source organism: Pseudoalteromonas sp. MelDa3 (assembly GCF_002863625.1). Lineage (NCBI taxonomy): Bacteria > Pseudomonadati > Pseudomonadota > Gammaproteobacteria > Alteromonadales > Pseudoalteromonadaceae > Pseudoalteromonas > Pseudoalteromonas sp. MelDa3. Next base: position 9,514 of record NZ_PJBR01000044.1, read on the forward strand.
AGAGCACAACTCGCGCACAAGTATTTAGATTACTAAAAAGCTTAAACCAACTTAAAAATATGTCTATTTTGATGATCTCCCATGAACTTGAAGAGATTGCACATTGGTCGCATGGCATTCATGTTTTATATTGCGGGCAAATGGTTGAAGCAGGCCCAACCCATGAAATATTCAAACAGCCTCGCCATCCATACACGCAAGCATTACTAAAAAGCTTGCCAGACTACGAACAAGGTTTAGCGCATAAAGAACCTTTTTATGCACTTAAAGGGACTATCCCTACCCTGCAACATTTGCCCATTGGCTGCCGCCTCGGGCCGCGTTGTCCGCAAGCACAAAAAGCCTGCGTGGTAACACCTACCCTTACTAAGCATCATGGTCATAGTTATGCGTGCCATTTTCCGTTAATTAAGGACATGAAATAATGCAGCCACTGTTAAAAGTACAAGCGCTATCAAAAACATTCAATGTGCGAGCAGGGCTTTTTTCACGTAAAAAGTTTGAAGTACTTAAAAATATTTCGTTTTGTGTCGGTAAAGGCGAAAGTATTGCCATAATTGGTGAAACAGGTGCAGGTAAAAGTACATTAGCAAAACTACTTTCAGGAGCTGATACTGCTGATAGCGGGCAAATTTTGCTCGAGAATAATATTATCGAAGATAATGGCGTACGCGATAATCAATGCCGGGATATTCGTATGATTTTTCAAGATTCAGCTGCATCGCTCAACCCGGGGTTGACCATTGGCGAAATGCTTGATGATTGCCTGCAATATAATACTGAGCTTGATGCTAGTGAACGCACTGAAAAGATCGATGCAACGCTTTCAAAGGTGGGTTTGTTAATCGATCATAAATACTACTACCCGCATATGTTTAGTGTGGGGCAACTACAGCGTGTTGCGTTTTCTCGTGCATTAATTTTAGATCCTAAGGTGATTGTGCTTGATGAAGCCGTTTCGTCTTTAGACCCTTCTATACGCGCGCAAATAGTGAATTTATTACTTAAGCTGCAGCGCGACACAGGCCTTACATATGTGATGATCACCCATCATTTAAGTCTAGTGCGCCACATCAGTGATTATGTGGTTGTACTCGATAAAGGTGAAGTAGTTGAATACGGCCCTACTGAAGATGTTTTTCAAAACCCCCAATCAAAAGTAACGCAGCGATTACTGAGCTGCTAAAAGCAGCCTAGCGTGTAATGTAATCTCCTTTATGAAGGTCTTTGTTAAATGCGCAATTTAACAACTAAAACCATAAAGAGGATCTATGCTAAAAAAAACATTACTCACAGGCATTTCATCATTAGCGTTACTACTGCTATCAACAACCTCAATAGCTGACGAAAACTCTACCTCTAAAAGTTGGGTTGGTGGCGTTGACCACTTAGGTTTAACTGTATCAAACTTAAATGCATCCAAAGCATTTTTTATTGATGTACTTGGTTTTAAAACGCTAGGAAGTGATCCAACCTACCCCGCTTATTTTTTATCAAACAATAAAATAACCATTACATTATGGCGCGTAAAAAATGATGAAAAACGTGTGGAGTTTAATCGGGCAGAAAATGTGGGCTTACACCATTTAGCACTCAGTGTTGAAAGTATCAAAAAGTTAAGCGAGCTACATACACACTTAAAAATGCAAAATAATATTATTATAGAGTTTGCACCAGAAAACTTAGGTAACGGCCCAACCCAACATATGATGATAAAAGAGCCTAGCGGCAATCGAATTGAGTTTATTGCCAGAGGTAATTAATACCAACCTGCAATAATACTTAATTAAGCGAATTGGTAATATACCAACTTTATTTAAGACAATAAAAAAGGCGCTTTAAAAGCGCCTTTCTTTATGAGCTAAAATTAATTATTCAACAGTTTGTGTAGCCGTTGGTAAGTTAAGTTCAGCATTGGCTTTAAGCGCTTCAATAAATACCATGTAGTTTTTATTAGCTTGCGCCATAGTAATGCTTTGTTTTGCTTGAGGGTCAATATTAGCTGCAACTTGTGCATCTGTTACCGACTTAAGCGCAACAATTGCTGCATCACCATTATTTAAATTAACAAGCTCAACTACCGCAGAACCTGCTGGGTGAGCCATTTTAAATGTTTGAGTCACAATAGCAGGTGAAACAGTATAGCTTTGACGTGTTAACTGCGCTTCTTGGCGAAGTGTTAAGCTCTGCTCGTTAGCTACATCGTTTAAGCTCTTACCTGCTTGTACTTCTGCAAATAAGCTACGCGCTTTTTCTTTAGCAAGCTCTGATGATTTTTCATTAACTAAACGCGCTTTAATTTGCTCGCTTACTTCATCCAGCGCTTTAGTAGCAGCAGCTTTATGCTCGTTAATACGAACAATAATTGCATGCTCCTCACCAAGCTCAATAACTTCAGAGTTTACTTTATCTTCAAGTAAATCAACTGATGTTAGTGCTGCTACAACTGCAGGGCTGTTTAACGGCTCCGGAAGAGCATTAAGTGCTAAAAGAGGCGTAGATTTAACTTCCACTTCAGCAACTTCTGCAGCATCGTCTAAGCGGTCTGAAATTTCAAATGCAAGTGCGCCCATTTCTGTTTGCTTTTCGTAAAATGCATCTACTTTTTCAGCTTGTTCTAGTTCAGCACGTAAGTCAGCTTTAACATCGTCATACGCTTTAACTTGTTGTGGTTGAATGTCTGTAAGTTTAATTATGTGATAACCAAACTCAGAAGCAACAACCTCAGAAATGTCACCTTTGTTTTGAAGTGCGAAAGTCGCGTCTTCAAATGCAGGGTCCATTACGTCACGTTCTATCCATTCAAGATCGCCGCCCATTTCGCCACTAACGATATCGTCAGATGATGATTGCGCTAACTCAGCAAAGTCTGCACCTTGCTCTAGTTGTGCATGAAGTGCATTGGCTTTTTCTTTTGCTGCATCATCGTCTTCACTGTTATCAATTAAGATATGTGATACGCGACGTTTTTCAGGTTCTATGTACTGCGCTTTGTTTTGCTCGTAATACGCTTTAACGTCATCCTCGGTTACCGATTCAACATTAATATCTGCTGCTTTAAGCTCAATATAACTTACTGAAATAAGCTCTGGAGATAAAAATTGTGATGCGTTTAGCTCGTAGTAATCAGACACTTCTTGCTCTGATACTTCTACGTCCGCGGCAAGCGCTTCTTTATTAATGACTAAGTAGTTAATACTACGAGTTTGCTGCTGCAGAGCAATTGCGCTTTTAAGCTCGCTCTCTAGGGCAAAGTCTGTACCTGCAACAGCAGATACTACCTGACTACGTGTCATATCTTTACGTAAGTATTCACGAAAAGCATCTGGTTGAAAGTTCATTTGACGAATTACTTGTAAGTAACGATCGTTATTAAACTTTTCACCAATTTGAAAGTACGGTAGTTCTAAAATTGTTTTACGTACACTTTCGTCGCTTACGCGAAGGCCTAAATCAGCCGCTAGCTGTGATTGCAATTCTTGTTGTACTAAGCGGTCAACTACACCTTGGCGAATTTGCGCCATGTAATTTGGATCAGCGGCAATTTGTGTAAAGTATTCACCAAATTGTTGCTCTAAACGGCTACGTTCATTTTGGTAAGCACGGTTAAAATCGGTTTGACTAATTTTAATTCCATTTACTTCAGCAACGGGTTGTTCTGTGGTTTGACCTAAGTAACTACCGATCCCTGCTAAGGCAAAAGATAAAATCACCGCGCCTAAAATTATTTTGGCTACAGGTCCTTGCGAACCTTCTCTGATTTTCTCAAGCATTTGTTTATCTCTTTTTGATCAAGGTATTTTACCTTGTCACATGTAAAAAAAGCGTATCTTACCAGATACGCTTTTTCACTTGAAGTAACTGGCGGTAAAGTTACTTAATTCATCTGTTGTGGTGAATCAGTAACTTTACACTCGCCATAACTAATGTGTTTAAAACAGTGATTAGTTTACTGCGTCTTTAAGCGCTTTACCGGCTTTAAAAGCTGGAATAGTTGCAGCAGCAATTTGGATTGTTTCACCAGTTTGCGGGTTACGGCCTGAACGTGCAGCACGGTCACGTACTGAGAAAGTACCAAAACCAACAAGTGCAACTGAGTCGCCTTCTTTTAGCGCGCCAGATACAGATTCGATGAATGAATCTAGTGCACGACCTGCAGCCGCTTTAGAAATGTCAGCATCAGCTGCGATTTGATCGATTAATTGAGATTTATTCACAATATCATCCTCTTTCATTGTTATTATCAAGAGCGATGGTTTTTTAAACTAACATCACTTTTTTGAAAATTGTAGAGCAAACATTTAATGCTCACATGATTATATTTTTCTTAAGCCTACGCCCCATAAGGGCTAGGCTTGAAAACCAGTGCTTAACTTATCATACCGTTTAGATTTGAAAAGCCCTAAAAAGCACTTTTTTTAGCTTTTTTCTTGGTTTTTAGGTGTTTCGACCGAAAAACTCTCAACAGGATGCACTAAAGCAAGCTTTAACACCTCGTCAATCCAAGTAACTGGGTGAATATCAAGACCTGCCAGCACGTTGTCTGGTATCTCTTTTAAGTCACGTTCGTTAATTTTTGGAATGATTACTGTTTTAATTCCACCACGATGCGCCGCCAATAATTTCTCTTTTAAGCCACCAATAGGAAGTACTTCACCACGTAGCGTAATTTCACCGGTCATTGCAACATCTGCTCGTACAGGGTTACCCGTCAAGCTAGATACAAGACCTGTTACCATTGCTGCGCCCGCACTAGGACCATCTTTCGGTGTTGCGCCCTCTGGTACGTGAACGTGAATATCACGTTTTTCGTAAAAGTCGCTATTAATACGAAATGTATCTGCGCGATTACGTACTACCGTCATTGCCGCTTGAATCGACTCTTGCATCACATCGCCCAGTGAACCGGTATAAGTAAGTTTACCTTTACCTGGTACAGCCGCACATTCGATTGTTAGCAAATCACCGCCAACTTCTGTCCATGCTAAACCTGTAACTTGACCAATACGGTCGCCATCTTCAGCTTTACCATAATCAAAGCGTTGCACACCTAAAAAGTCTTCTAGGTTATCTTGATTGATAGTCACTGTTTTAGTGTCTTTTTCAAGTAAGATATTTTTAACTGCTTTACGGCATAGTTTTGAGATTTCGCGCTCTAAGTTACGTACACCCGCTTCACGTGTGTAGTAACGAATAATGCCAATAATTGCACTATCTTCGATAACTATTTCAGACTCTTTTAAGCCGTTACGTTTTACTTGTTTAGTAATTAAGTGTTCTTTTGCAATGTTTAGCTTTTCATCTTCGGTGTAACCCGATAAGCGAATAACTTCCATACGGTCCAGTAATGGGCCCGGAATGTTAAAGCTGTTTGATGTTGCTACAAACATAACATCAGATAAATCGTAATCTACTTCAAGGTAATGATCGGCAAAGTGGCTGTTTTGCTCAGGATCAAGCACTTCTAATAGTGCTGATGCTGGGTCGCCACGCATGTCTGATGACATTTTATCGATTTCATCTAACAAAAATAATGGATTTTTAACGCCCACTTTTGTCATGTTTTGAATTAGCTTACCTGGCATTGAACCAATATATGTACGACGATGACCACGAATCTCAGCTTCATCACGTACGCCACCAAGCGCCATACGCACATACTTACGACCAGTTGAACGCGCTATAGATTGCCCAAGTGATGTTTTACCAACACCTGGTGGCCCAACTAAACATAAAATTGGCCCTTTAAGCTTATTAGTACGCTGTTGTACCGCGAGGTACTCAATAATGCGTTCTTTTACTTTATCTAAGCCGTGGTGATCGCTATCAAGAATTTTTTGCGCGCCCGCTAAGTCTTTTTTCACTTTAGAGCGTTTTTTCCATGGCACATTAATTAATGTGTCAATGTATGAACGCACTACAGTCGCTTCTGCAGACATTGGCGACATCATCTTAAGCTTATTAAGCTCTGTCGTCGCTTTGTCTTGTGCTTCTGTTGGCATACCCGATTCTTCGATGCGTTTTTTAAGTGCTTCAAATTCGTCAGGTACATCGTCAAGCTCACCCAGCTCTTTTTGAATGGCTTTCATTTGCTCATTGAGGTAATACTCGCGCTGAGACTTTTCCATCTGCTTTTTAACGCGGGTACGAATTTTCTTCTCAACTTGCAGTAAGTCTATTTCGCCTTCCATTAATGCCATTAAATATTCAAGACGTTCTGTAACGCTTGAAATTTCTAGCACTTTTTGCTTTTCAGGTACTTTAAGCGGCATATGGGCTGCCATTGTATCGGCAAGGCGTGCTGGCTCATCAATACCTGAAACTGAAGTTAGTACTTCAGGTGGAATTTTTTTGTTTAGCTTTACATAGCCTTCAAACTGGCTAATTGCGCTACGAATAAAAATATCTTGTTCTTTCTCGTCTACCGAATCAGATTCAATAAATTGAGCATTAGCAACAAAAAAGTCATCGTTATCTACAAATTCTTCAATTTGTGCGCGCTGTGTACCTTCAACTAAAACTTTAACTGTACCGTCTGGTAATTTTAATAACTGAAGTACAGTGGCAATAGTACCGATACGATAAATATCATCTTGCTCTGGTTCATCTACAGTTGCATCTTTTTGTGCAACCAAGAAAATTTGTTTGTCTTTGTCCATTGCCGCTTCTAGGCATTTTATTGATTTTTCACGGCCAACAAAAAGCGGGATCACCATGTGCGGGTATACCACAACATCGCGCAGTGCAAGGACTGGGATTTCGACTCGGTCGGTTCTCTCAAGCGTCATTATAGTTTCTCTTCGCACTTCATTTATTTTAAAGATTACTCAAGTATATGGGGATAACCTAATTAAAGTTCAACAATTTTCCCATACTCGATTAAATTAATTATAAAAAAAGGAGCCTAAGGCTCCTTTTTTCATTCAAATAGCTTAAAAACTATTCTGATGCAGCTTTATCTTGTTTATTATTTTCATAAATCAAGATTGGGTCTGACTCACCTTTAATAACGGTTTCATCAATAACCACTTTGCTTACGTCATCCATTGAAGGAAGTTCGTACATAGTATCAAGTAACACACCTTCAACGATTGAACGAAGACCACGTGCACCTGTTTTACGCTCCATTGCTTTGTGGGCAATTGCAGCTAAGGCATCATCGCGAAACTCAAGTTCAACGTCTTCCATGCCAAACAATACTGAGAACTGTTTAGTAATCGCGTTTTTAGGTTCACTCAATATTTGCACAAGAGCAGCTTCGTCAAGTTCTGTTAACGTAGCAACTACTGGCAAACGACCTATAAACTCAGGAATTAAGCCGTATTTAACTAAATCTTCTGGTTCTACGTCTTTAAAAGTTTCACTTAAAGAACGACTCGCCGCAGATTCTTTTACGCTAACGCCAAAACCGATACCGGTATTTTTATGGCTACGTTGCTCAATTACTTTATCTAGGCCTGAAAATGCACCACCACAAATAAACAAGATTTTAGACGTATCTACTTGTAAAAACTCTTGTTGTGGATGTTTACGACCACCTTGCGGTGGAACAGAAGCAACGGTGCCTTCAATCAGTTTAAGTAGCGCCTGTTGAACGCCCTCACCCGATACATCACGTGTAATTGACGGGTTATCTGATTTACGAGAAATTTTGTCAATTTCATCAATGTAAACAATGCCACGTTGCGCTTTTTCAACATCGTAATCGCATTTTTGTAAAAGCTTTTGAATGATGTTTTCAACATCTTCACCTACATAACCTGCTTCGGTTAATGTAGTGGCATCGGCCATAGTAAACGGCACATCAAGTAGACGCGCTAATGTTTCTGCAAGTAATGTTTTACCACTACCTGTTGGGCCGATAAGCAAAATATTACTTTTACTTAATTCAATGTCTTGCTTAGTCGATTGGTTACGTAGGCGTTTATAATGGTTATAAACGGCAACAGACAATACTTTTTTAGCATGATCTTGACCAATAACATAATCGTCTAAGTGTTTACGAATTTCTTTTGGTACAGGTAGTTTGTCAGACGTATCATGCTTAGGAGCAATGTCTTTGATCTCTTCCCTGATAATATCGTTACACAACTCTACACATTCATCACAAACGTATACTGAAGGGCCTGCAATTAATTTACGCACTTCATGTTGGCTTTTGCCGCAAAAAGAGCAGTATAACAATTTATTACTTTTGTCGCCGTCTGTAGGAGTGTCAGACATTCAGCTACCTCATTTTATTACGTTGGCCACCAAAACTGTTGGCGGCTATTTCAATACGCTTTAACTATACCAAAATTTATTGGTTTTCGCATAGTAACTCAAAGTGGCAAACAGGCAATCCTGCTCGCCAAGCGCTTACTTTTTGTCGCGATTTGTAAACACAGAGTCTACCAAGCCGTAATCTACAGCTTGCGTGGCACTCATAAAGTTATCACGATCTGTGTCTTTAGAGATAATATCTAATGGTTGGCCTGTATGCTCAGCCATTAAGCGGTTAAGCTTATCTTTAATAGACAGAATTTCTTTAGCATGTATTTCAAAGTCAGATGCTTGACCTTGGAAACCACCTAATGGTTGGTGAATCATCACACGTGAGTTTGGTAGGCAAAAACGCTTACCTTTAGCGCCAGCAGTAAGTAAAAAAGCACCCATGCTTGCAGCTTGACCTACACATATTGTACTTACATCTGGTTTGATGAAGTTCATTGTGTCGTAAATAGCCATACCCGCAGTTACTGAACCACCTGGTGAGTTGATGTATAAAAAGATATCTTTATCAGGATTTTCTGATTCTAAAAATAGCATTTGCGCTAAAATCAGATTTGCCATGTTGTCTTCAACTTGACCTGTTAAAAAGATAATACGCTCTTTTAATAATCTCGAATAAATATCATACGAGCGCTCGCCTTTCGGTGTTTGTTCAACAACCATTGGGACCAATGCATTTAGGGGATCTGTAATACCAGTATTCATACTTATTTAATTCCTTATGCGCTTATACTTATCCTTATTATAAGGAAGCATAGTTATCGTTTTTCGCAAATTTAGAGCCAAAAACTAAAATGGCCCGGGCACGCTGTATAAACAGAGTAGCACGAGCCATTTAATCGTTAGCGAGAGCTTAAGTCAATGACTTATTAAGCACCTTGCTGTGGATTCATGATGTCATCAAATGCTTTTTCAACATCAGTAACAACTGCTTTAGCTAAAATAGCTTCAACAGCTTGCTCTTCCATTGCTACATTACGCATTTGCTGCATAAGTTGATCATTACCTTTGTAGTATTCTACTACTTCAGTTGGATCTTCGTATGCAGAAGCTACCGTTGCGATTAATGCTTCAACTTTAGCGTCATCAACTTTAATCTCGTTAGCTTTAATCACTTCACCTAATAAAAGGCCAGTTTTAACACGCGTTACAGCTTGCTCGTGGAACAATTCAGCTGGAAGCTCTGGCATGTTTTGAGCGTCGCCGCCAAAACGTTGAGCTGCTTGCTGACGTAGAGCATCAACTTCTTGATCAACAAGTGCTTTAGGCACTTCGATTTCGTTGTTAGCTAAAAGACCTTTGATTGCTTGGTCTTTAACGCTTGCTTTAACCGCTTGGTCTAGCTCACGTGTCATGTTCTTTTTAACTTCTTCTTTAAGCGCGTCTACGCCGCCTTCGGTAACACCGAATTTAGTTGCAAACTCTTCGCTTAATTCTGGTAATTCTTGCGCTTCAACTTTTTTCACTGTGATAGTGAATTGAGCCGCTTTACCTTTTAAGTTTTCAGCGTGGTAATCATCAGGGAAAGTTACATCAGCAACTACTTCTTCGCCTGCTTTTTTACCTACGATGTTATCTTCAAAACCTGGGATCATACGACCTTGGCCAAGTTCTAATGGGAAGTCTTCAGCTTTGCCGCCTTCAAATACTTCACCGTCGATAGTACCTACGAAATCAACTGTTACACGGTCGTTTTCGCCAGCAGCTGCATCAACATCAGCCCAAGCTGCGTGTTGCTTACGAAGTGTTTCTAGCATGTTAGCTAAATCTTCGTCAGTCACTGTTACCGCTGGTTTCTCAACAGTAATTTTATCTAAACCTTGAACTTCAACTTCAGGGTAAACTTCAAACGTTGCTGAGAATTCTAAATCTTTACCTGCTTCAAGTGATTTAGGTGCGAATGTAGGCGCGCCAGCTGGATTGATTTTTTCAGAAACGATTGCTTCAATGTAATTACGTTGCATTACTTCGCCAGCAACTTCTTGACGAACTGCAGGGCCAAAACGCTTGTTAATTACAGATACTGGAACTTTACCAGCACGGAAACCATCTATACGCTGTGTTTTTGACAGTTGTTGTAGGCGTTTTTTTACTTCGGTCTCAACGTTCTCTGAAGGAACGGTGATAGTTATACGGCGCTCAAGGCCTTGGGTCGTCTCAACAGAAACTTGCATGATTTACCTCAATATTCAATTTTGGCGACTGTTCGCCTTCCTTTACAAACAAAGTGATCTGCATGAGTCTTGATAAAGTTTAAGCGGTTTTTCACACTTAAAAGCATCCGTCGCTACCATGAGATACCATTGCTGCTTTGCCCTTCGGGCACTATGTTAAACAATAGACGCGGCATTATAACCTAATATTTATGATAGTCGAGTATAGGGGGCAATTATTTGGACTAGATAAGGGACTATAGAGACTAACTGAATAAAAAACAGGCTAACTAGGCATTGAATGGATTAAAGTAGAAATTATTTAATAGAATTATAGGCTAACAGATTTAGATTTATAACTTAGAGGAATTTATTTATTATTCTTATTAGATAAGAAAATGGTCGGCGATGCAGGATTTGAACCTGCGACCCCTTGGACCCAAACCAAGTGCGCTACCAAACTGCGCTAATCGCCGACATTGAAGAGTTAACTTCTTTTTCATACTGAACACTTAAACTGAGAGTTTAAGACCATTTTAAGAAAATGGTCGGCGATGCAGGATTTGAACCTGCGACCCCTTGGACCCAAACCAAGTGCGCTACCAAACTGCGCTAATCGCCGATATTCGTTGTAAATGGGGTGACTGATGGGGCTCGAACCCACGACAACCGGAATCACAATCCGGGGCTCTACCAACTGAGCTACAATCACCGCTATATTTACATGTTTTCAAATGGTGCACCCAGAAGGATTCGAACCTTCGACCCACGCCTTAGAAGGGCGTTGCTCTATCCAGCTGAGCTATGGGCGCATCGAAAACTTCATAGTTTACCAATAAGCTATTCGATTATAATAAATTATAAAAATGGTCGGCGATGCAGGATTTGAACCTGCGACCCCTTGGACCCAAACCAAGTGCGCTACCAAACTGCGCTAATCGCCGAAACTTATTATTGTTAGCGAGTGACCTCGTTGACAACGGGGTGCATAATAGTGATTTGACGGGGTTAGGTCAAACGTTTTTTTAATAAAACCAATCAAGTGCTCATTTTTAGTGCACAATGGTTAAATATTACAATAGTAGGCTGAAATTTAAACTATTTAATAACTCAAATGTTATATACATTAAAAGCAACTTGGCGCTGCTATGCTTTTCTGCGAAAATAGTAGACACATTATAAAACGAGTTAAATAAAGAGTATGTTTTCTTTATTAGCATTTTTACCCCTATTTTATTATGCATTCGTTTTTAGAGTATCGGTATCTAGTTAATTAACCCCAATTAAAGGTCACCCATGACGGCAAACATCATTGATGGTAAGGCAATCGCAAAACAAGTACGTAGCGCTGTAGCAGAACGCGTAAGTGAACGTGTAGCAAATGGTTTACGTGCACCAGGACTTGCAGTAGTACTTGTTGGACTTGATCCAGCAAGCCAAGTTTATGTTGGTTCAAAACGTAAAGCCTGTGAAGAAGTAGGTTTTATCTCCAAATCATTTGATTTACCAGCAGACACGCAAGAGCAAACTCTTTTAGATTTAATTGACGAGCTAAATAATGATGCCGAAGTTGATGGAATTTTAGTGCAGTTACCACTGCCAAAAGGTCTTGATGCTGAAAAGATTTTAGAACGCATTACCCCACATAAAGATGTTGATGGATTTCATCCATATAACATTGGTCGATTAGCACAGCGTATGCCTGCCCTTCGCCCATGTACCCCTAAAGGTATTATTACATTACTTGATTCAACGGGTGTACGTTATAAAGGGATGCATGCAGTTGTCGTTGGCGCGTCAAATATTGTTGGTCGTCCAATGTCGTTAGAGCTTTTATTAGCGGGTTGTACTACCACAGTATGCCATAAGTTTACTCAAGACTTAGAAACGCATGTTCGCCGCGCTGACTTATTAGTTGTGGCTGTAGGTAAACCTGAATTTATACCTGGAGATTGGATAAAAGAAGGCGCTATAGTCATCGATGTAGGCATTAACCGTTTAGACACGGGTAAATTAGTCGGTGATGTTCAATACAGTGTGGCTGAACAAAAAGCGCATTTCATTACACCTGTACCAGGTGGCGTTGGCCCGATGACGGTCGCGAGCTTAATTGAAAACACACTTGAAGCGTGTGAGAAATATCACAGCTAAGCTGTTAAAAAATTAAAAAGGGTTGCCATTTGGCAACCCTTTTTTTGTTTAACGTGTATTACTTTAAACGCTTACGCTTTACGCCACGTTGTTTTACCGGCTGAATCTTCAAGTATTACACCTAACGCATTAAGCGCATCACGTGCTTCATCAGCAGCAGCCCAGTTTTTACTCGTACGTGCTTCATTACGTTTTACAATTAATGCTTCAATTGTCGCAACTTCGTCGTCATCTTGCCCGCCTTGTAAAAAGGCTTCCGGTGCTTGTTGAGCAACACCTAAAACGTTACCAATACTGCGTAATATAAACGCAAGTTGCCCAGCTTGAACTGCGTCACTTTCTTTTACGCGGTTTAATTCTTTAGCAAGTTCGAACAACACAGGTAGTGCTTCTGGTGTATTAAAGTCGTCATTCATTGCTTTTCTAAATTTAGCAACAAACTCATTACCTTCTAAATCGCACTCTACCGGTTCGACATCACGAAGCGCTGTATAAATGCGCTCAAGTGATGAACGCGCTTGGTCTAAATTTTCTTGTGAGTAATTTAGTTGGCTGCGGTAATGACCTGAAATTAAAAAGTAACGAACAGATTCAGGATCGTATGCTTTTAAAACTTCACGCACTGTAAAGAAGTTATCTAACGACTTAGACATTTTTTCTTTGTTTACTTGAACCATGCCAGTATGAATCCATGTATTTACATACTTGCCGTTGTTTGCACAGCACGATTGGGCAATTTCGTTTTCATGATGTGGAAACTGTAAATCAGACCCCCCACCGTGAATATCAAAATGCTCACCTAAGTGCTTTGAGCTCATTGCCGAACATTCAATATGCCAACCCGGACGCCCTTCACCCCAAGGTGATGACCATGATGGTTCACCTGCTTTTGCTTTTTTCCATAACACAAAATCAAGTGGATCGTCTTTATCTTGCGCTACTTCAACGCGAGAGCCTGATTGCAACATAGTTAAATCTTGCTGAGAAAGTGCACCGTATTGCTCAAACGTTGATACATCAAACAAAACATCGCCGTCGGCTGCGACATAGGCATGGCCTTTTTCAATCAAGCGCTTAACCATAACGATAATTTCATCCATATGGCTTGTAACTGTTGGCTCAATATCTGGGCGTAGCATATTTAGGCTATCAAAATCTTCATGCATCGCTTTAGTCATGCGCACAGTTAAGTCGTTTATTGACTCACCATTTTCGTTCGCACGCTTAATTATTTTATCGTCGATATCTGTAATGTTACGTACATATTTTAAATCGTAACCAATATGACGTAAGTAGCGCACAATAACGTCAAAACCAACAAAAGTACGAGCGTGTCCAATATGGCAGTAATCATAAATGGTGATACCACACACATACATGTCGATTTTCCCTTCGACCATAGGTTTAAATTGCTCTTTTTGTCGCGTGAGTGTGTTGTATATATTTACCATTTACTTTGAGTCCTTGACTATTTACTTGAACAGTTATGTTACCACTTGAAAAGCCCCTGCTCTAGCGCTTTATAACAAACCAAACATCTACTTTGTTAATCTTAGCCAACTACGATAAAATAGCGCCAATATTTAAACCGGATATAGGAAAACACATGGTTGTTCTACACACTAATTTTGGTGACATCACCATTAAAATGTTTGAGCAAGAAGCTCCAAACACAGTTAAAAACTTTTTAGAGTATGCAAATGCTGATTTTTTCAACGGCACTATCTTTCATCGCGTAATCGATGGTTTTATGGTTCAAGGCGGTGGTTTTGTTCCAGGTATGGAACAAAAAGAAGTAAACGACCCAATTCAGAATGAAGCGAATAATGGCCTGTCTAATAAAGTAGGCACTTTAGCTATGGCACGTACACCTGATCCTCATTCAGCTACAGCACAGTTTTTCATTAACGTGAACAACAACGACTTTTTAAACCACAGCAGCGAAACATCGCAAGGTTGGGGTTATTGTGTTTTTGCTGAAGTAGTAGAAGGCATGGACGTAGTAAATAAGATTAAAGCAGTTGCAACAGGTAGTACTGGTTTTCACCAAGACGTACCTCTTGAAGATGTGATTATAGAAAGCGTTACTGTTAACTAGTAACGTTTACTCATATTATGTGAGTATATAAGCGGGTGTATACTATTAGTATGTGCCCGTTTTTTTAAAACTAGAATAGACTGACCTATGACTCGCCAAACTTACTTTATTGCAGATTTACACCTAAGCGAAAACCGCCCCGACATTAGCGCTGCATTTTTTGACTTTTTAAATACACATATATTAAATAAAGATGTAG